>CAYOAJ010000140.1:0-5549 GCA_964401895.1 uncultured Herbinix sp. | reverse complement strand
CTGCTATAGCTTTTTGTTCTTTCTCAAGATTAATATAGCTACCACAGGACTGTAATGTAATAGCCAATATACCTATGAAGATAATTAGAATTATCTTTTTCATGATTTCTCCCCACCCTATAAGTATCACCCTATCAAATAGTCCTCTATTGTTTTTGTTAATTCCCTGGTTTTAATGCCATGTTATACCATATCATCTGTTTGGTTAAGACAAATCACAACAAAAAAGCCCTGAATATGATTCCTACAAACCATACCCAAAGCCTTTAATCAAAAGCTATTAATTTAAACTCAACTATTTTTCTACAGTCCCTTAAATGAAAATCCAAACTCATAATTCTGTCTTGAATAAAGGGTATACTCTGGATGTGTCCTTGCACCCCAAGTATCATCTCCCCCTACTCCCATTTGTTTATAATTAATTCTTACAGTAGTATCTTCAATTTCAGGAAGTTTGTAATGGTGGTCATACTCTTCTAATTGGAAAGGTGAATAAGGTAAAGCATTAACCTCCATCTTAGAATCAGCTGTAAAAAGCAAACCATGACCATCTTTATCTGTCAGCTTAGCCCAGGTTACCTGAGTCTTATTACCACATTCCTGAGGTCTTAGATAAGGTACCATCTGGTCTTTAACCTTACCGGAATAGATGCCTAGCTTTGCACCTTCTGCCCTATCCCAATGGTTTTCATGTGGCCCCTTACCGTACCAGTTAATAGAATCATAAGATTTATCCAAGGTAAAAAGCATACCTATCTCTGGTATCTCTGGTGTTCCCTGTCCTGGCAAGAGTTTCTCATTAACCTTAACTTCTCCATCACCTGTAATCCTATAAGTAACCTTACATATAGAATTGCCTGCTGCCTCCAATGCATAAACTATATCAACCTGTACATATGAATCATATGAATTCAAGTCAAATGAAAGCATTTGCCTATCTAAAGAAGACTCTCTCCAAACCTTGCATCTTTCATGAAGTTTATTACCTATATCATTGTCAGTTACAGCCCTCCAGAAATTCGGTACTAAAGGCTTGCTAATTAAAGAATTACCTTTATAGATATAGCTCTCAAGCAAACCTTTTTCCTTATTGAAAGCTACAGTAAAATCATCAGCAGAGATAAGAACTTTCTCTCCTTCAGTCTTTACATTAACCTTTGTATCTTCTAATAGGTCTCTATCAAATGAACTTTCAACCCTTCTTGGAAGTACAAATTGTTCAAAAGCTACCTCATGTCCAGCCTTAGCCCACATATGATCCTTCTTGGTCTTTAGGCTTACTGTTAGAACTAATTCACTATCATTGTAATCTTCCTTTTCAACTAGAGAGTCTAAGGAGTCATAAAGTTTTACTTCCTTACTTTCCAATGGCTCTAAGTCTACTTGTGAAGATCCTGACTGCTTAACTTGCCCATCTTTCATAATCTCCCAAATAAGATCATATTCATTTAGATTAGTAAATAAGAACTTGTTAGTAAACTTTACAGTCCCCTTCTTCCAATCCACCATCTCAAAGTCTACGTTCTGATAACATTTCTTCACTTCATAAAGCTTTGGTGATACAGTTCGGTCTGCAAAGATTACGCCATCACCGCAGAAGTTACCATCATGAACTGGTTCTCCAAAGTCTCCACCATAAGCTAGATATTCCCTTCCATCAGGAAGAGTTGCTGTTAAGGCCTGGTCAATCCAGTCCCAGATAAAGCCCCCTTGTAGAACAGGATATTTATCAAACAGATCACAATACTTCTTTAGGTTACCAGTAGAGTTCCCCATGGAGTGACTATATTCACATAGGATAAAAGGCTTAGGGTTTGAATTAGCATAGTGCTCAAGGGTTCCTACTTTAGAGTACATCTGACTTTCAACGTCTGATGCTGCCTCCCACTTTCTTGCATGAACAATTCCTTCATATTGAACTATCCTTGATGGGTCATTGTCCTTAAAGAACTTATGCATCTCTATAAAGTTATCCCCGCCCCAGGCTTCATTTCCAAGGGACCATATTAGAACGGATGGGTGGTTTTTATCCCTTTGATACATGGAATTACATCTATCAATAAGAGCATCTGTCCATTCAGGCTTACTTGCAGGAATTATCTCATCTTCCGTCTGCCCCATACACCAAGTTCCGTGGGTCTCTAGGTTGTTCTCGTCTATTACATATAAACCGTGTTCATCACAAAGGTCATACCATAGTTCATCATTAGGATAGTGGGATGTACGAACTGCATTAATATTATATGATTTCATAAGTATAATATCAGCTAGCATATCTTCCCTATCAATTGCCCTACCCTTATCTGGATGGAACTCATGCCTATTAACACCTTTGAAAACAATTCTTTTGCCATTGATTAGCATTAGATTGTCTTTGATTTCAAACTTTCTAAAACCAACTCTACAGCTTTCAGTTTCAAGCAAGTTACCATCTTCATCCTTTAGACTTAGGACAAGGGTATATAGGTTTGGATGTTCCGCACTCCATTTTAAAGGATTTTCTACAAAGGCTTTCCCTTGTAAATCTATGCTTTTATCATCACCCATCTCAGCTTCCATGGATATAGGCTGATTTAAGATAGGATTGCCTTCCTTATCATATAGCTGTCCCTCAACTAATAGTTTGCCCTTATATTCACCATCATAATTTATAACATTTGCATTAATAACAAGGTCTGAATCCTTGTAGTCTTCATCTAAGTCTGTATTAACCTTAAAATCATAGATATGAAGTTGGGGTGTTGAATATAAGAATACATCTCTAAAGATTCCGCTTAATCTCCAAAAGTCCTGGTCTTCTAACCAGCTAGCATCACACCAGCGGTAAACTTCAACTGCTAATTTATTTTCACCTTCTTTTAGATAAGGGGTAATATCAAAATCTGCTGGAGTAAATGAATCTTCACTATAACCAACAAAGTCACCATTAACCCATAGGTAAAATGCTGATTCCACTCCCTTAAAGCTTATATAAACAGGATTATCCTCCCACTGTGATGGAAGTGTAAATGTTTTAACATAAGAACCTACTGGATTGTATTTTTCAGGAGCAAAGGGTGGTTTAATGTCCTCCGTCTTTACCCATGGGTATATAACATTGGTGTACTGAGGATAATCATATCCTTGCAGCTGCCAATGGCCTGGAACCTTTATCTCATCCCAGTCACTACAATCATAATCTTCTTTATAAAAGTCTGTGTTTCTTTGTTCTGGATTCTCAGCAAAGCTAAACTTCCAATCTCCATTCAATGATTTAATGAAAGTGGAATTATTTCTGTCACCTTTTAAGGCCTCTTCTACTGTCTCATAAGGCATCAAAGTAGAATGTGCTTTTAGTCTGTTCACTTGAAATATCTCAGGGTTGTTATTCCATTCTGGAAACCCGTTATCTGGTTTCTTGTAATTTTGTCTTTCCATACTGAACACCTCTTTTTCATTCTATAAGATATCACCAGTTGCATTATATTTCTATTATAGAATTTACCCATCTGTATAACAATGGTTTATCTACTATTTTAATGGTTTATCTGATAATATAATCTTTATAATATTATGCTTGCATATTTATGAAAATCTTATACAATTATATAATGCGCTTAAATACAGGATTTATAGAAAGGAAAAACAAATGATTCAAGCAATAGATATAAGTCTTCAGATAGGGAAAAGAACCTTATTCGAAGACGTAAATATAAAATTTACAGAGGGCAATTGTTACGGCCTAATAGGAGCAAATGGTGCTGGTAAGTCTACATTTTTAAAGATTCTCTCTGGTTCCTTGGAGCCAACTAGAGGAGAGATTAGTATTACCACTGGTCATAGACTTTCCTTTTTACAACAGGACCATTTCAAATACGATGACTACATTGTACTTGATACAGTAATTATGGGAAATGAACGCCTATACGAAATTATGCAAGAAAAAGAGGCTATTTATTCTAAAGAAGATTTTACTGAGGAAGATGGTATTAAGGCAGCTGATCTAGAAAGTGAATTTGCTAATCTTGATGGATGGAATGCAGAGTCAGAAGCTGCAACCCTTTTGAATGGACTTGGTATTGAAACCGATCTTCATGATAAGTTAATGGCTGACTTAAATGGTTCTGAAAAGGTTAAGGTTCTACTCGCCCAAGCCTTGTTCGGTAATCCAGATGTTCTTCTTCTAGACGAGCCTACAAACCATCTTGATATGGAAGCTATCCGCTGGTTGGAAGAATTCTTAATCAACTTTGATAATACAGTAATAGTAGTATCCCATGACCGCTACTTCTTAAATAAAGTTTGTACCCATATAGCTGATATTGATTATGCTAAGATTCAGATTTACTCCGGTAATTATGACTTCTGGTATGAGTCAAGCCAGCTTATGATTAAACAGATGAAGGACTCAAACAAGAAAAAAGAAGAAAGAATTAAGGAACTACAAGAATTTATCCAAAGATTTAGTGCAAATGCCTCAAAGTCAAAACAAGCAACCTCAAGAAAAAGAGCACTAGAAAAGATAGAGCTAGATGATATTCGTCCTTCTAGTAGAAAGTATCCTTATATTAATTTCAAACCTGAAAGGGAGATTGGCAAGGAAGTTCTTACTGTTACTAACCTTTCCAAGACTATTGATGGGGTAAAAGTACTTGATAATATATCATTTATTATTAACCGTGAAGATAAGGTTGCCTTTGTTGGACCAAACGAACTAGCCACCACTACTTTGTTTGAGATTCTATCTGGAGAGATGGAAGCTGATGAAGGTTCTTACAGATGGGGAGTTACTACAAAGCATGCTTATTTCCCAAAAGATAATACAGAACTTTTTGATACAGATGACACTATTGTAGACTGGCTAATGCCTTTTTCACCTATAAAAGAAGAGACCTATGTCCGTGGTTTCCTTGGTAGGATGCTCTTTTCTGGTGAAGACGGAATTAAGAAAGTAAATGTTTTATCTGGTGGTGAAAAGGTAAGGGTTATGCTTTCTAAGATGATGCTTATGGAGGCAAATGTTTTAATATTAGACGAGCCTACAAACCATCTAGATATGGAATCAATTACAGCCCTGAATAATGGAATGATTAACTTTCCAGGGGTAGCCTTATTTACATCCCAAGACCACCAATTTGTCCAGACTGTTGCTAATAGGATTATGGAGATAAGCCCTGATGGACTTATTGATAAGATGACGACCTATGATGAATATCTTAATATTACCTAATTATACAATTAGGTAATATTATTTATCCATTTCCCAGATCTCAATCTCATAAATCCTAAGATAAACTTCACTATTTCCTCTATAATAGCTAGGCCATATACCATGTGTACTGGGAGTTTGAAGACAAATGCCCCTAAGATAGTTAAGGGAACTCCTATTAACCACATGGTAGAACCTTCTATTGCTAATGACATTTTAGCATCCCCAGCTCCCCGTAGTATGCCAACTATTATAAGCATACCCATAAATCTAATTACAAATATTACAGAGATTGTATAAAGCATAATTAAGCTACTTCTTCTTACTTGCTCAGAGACGTTAAATAAGTTCAATATAAAAG
>CAYOAJ010000139.1:0-5595 GCA_964401895.1 uncultured Herbinix sp. | reverse complement strand
AAGAAAGTCCTGCTGCCATAGGATGTCCACCTAACCTTGTCATTAAAGAACTAGATTTTCTAAGTTCCTCAATCATATTATATTGCTCTATAGAACGGCCTGAACCTTTTACTCCATCCTTAGATTCAGTCAAGACAATCGTTGGCCTATAATATCTATCTCTAATTCTTCCCGCTATAATTCCTGCTATACTTTCATGACAGTCCTCTAAATATATACATAAAACCTTATCATTCTTCATTGAACTTTCTTGAATCTTTTCTACTGCCTTATCAACATTTTCACTAGTCATATCCTTACGAAGGTCATTGAGTCTCCTAACTTCCCTAGCCAAGTCTATTGCTTCCTCCTGGCTTTGTGCAAGCATCAGTTCCAGTCCTAACTCTGCCGAATCTAATCTACCTGATGCATTAAGACAAGGACCTATTACAAATCCCAGATGGTACGTGCTTAATCTTTCCTTATCTACCTTACTAATTTCCATTAAGGCCAAAAGTCCTTTATTTTCTGTTTTACTTAAGATATCTAGACCAGCTTTTACAATAATACGGTTTTCACCAACTAAATCCATAACATCACATACAGTAGCAATTGCTGTATAAGAAATCATTTCTTCAATGTATTTATCCTTATCTGGAATATCATAACTCACTAATAAAGCTTCAATTAACTTAAAAGCTACAGCTGCCCCACAAAGCTCTTCAAAAGGATAGTTACAATCTTGCCTCTTTGGATTAATAACTGCATCTGCCTTAGGTAAGATATCTTTTCCCTCAGGGGTTTTAGCTAGACTATGGTGGTCGGTCACTATAAATGTCATTCCGCATTTCTTTGCTAGTTCAATCTCTTCTAGAGCAACTATACCATTATCACAAGTTATTATGGTATCAATTCCTTGTTCATAGGCACTTTCTACCATCCGGGTATTAATACCATACCCATCATCTACCCTATCTGGCATCTGGTAATCCACCTTAGCCCCTAACATTTTCAAAGTTCTATAAATAATATATGTAGCAACTATTCCATCTACATCGTAATCTCCAATAATTCGTATTCTACTTGTTGACTTTATCTTCCTATTCAAGATACTGCAAGCCACTTCCATATCTTTAAGCTTCATTGGATCATGGAGTTTATCAATAGTAGGATGAAGAAATGCTTCAATATCTTCTTTTTTTTCATATCCCTTATTTACAAGGCACCTAACTGTTGCTTCACTAAGATTGAATTCGTCCATTATTTCTTTAAAGTCTACTTTTATGTTTTTAATCATCCAGTATTCCAAGATAAAACCTCCCAATTAACAAGTCACTCTGGATATTTTATTATGTTTTCTATATAATTATAGGACTGCTAAAAACATTTCCCTACAACAATGTAACAGGAAACATCCCAGACAGCCCTCCCCTAATAACATATTCAAAATACAAGACATAAAAACATTGTAACATATATAAAGACATATTAAAAGGCCTTTTGCCAAGGTCAGCTAATATATCCCTTATAATTTTAAACATCTTTTTTTGGAAATATTATTGAAACATTCCGTGCTAGTATGGTATAATATATCATGTCGTTAATGTAACTACTTGTATCGTCAAGCATAACTTAAATTTATAGCGTTAGAAGGGTTGGTGGAATTAAATGAGTAACTTTATTATTACAACAGATACTACTTCCGATTTACCACAGGACTATATTGACAAGCATAAATTGAACACTCTTCCTTTGTATTATCAGTTTGAGGAAACTGTATACGGTGGTGGAAACGAACTGGATGCTAAAGATTTCTTTGACAGGATGCGTAACGGATCTATGCCTACAACTATGGCAGCTAATCCCGTGGCTGCAAGAGAAATGTTTACTTCTATTATCGATAAAGGATTAGATATCATACATATAGCATTATCTTCTGCTATAAGTGGTAGCTATTCTGTTGCTGCAACCGTAGCAAGAGAACTTTGTGAAGAAAGACCGGATACAAAGATAAAGGTAATTGACTCACTAGGTGCATCCTTAGGGGAAGGCCTTTTAGTTCACAAAGCATTACAAGTTAAAGAAGAAGGGAAATCTTTCGATGAAGTTGTCAACTGGCTAGAAGATAATAAGTTAAATATCTGTCATATGTTCACAGTGGATGATTTAAACCATCTTCATCGAGGTGGCAGAGTGTCAAAGGCTACTGCTGTTATAGGAACTTTGATAAAAGTAAAGCCAATACTTCATATGGACAATGATGGCAGGCTAGTTCCTCTTTATAATGTTAGAAGTCGTAAGAAGGCTCTTACTGCTTTAGTTGATAATATGGAAGAAAGAATCCGTAACTACCAAGGAGAAAACAATGAAGTATTTATAAGCCATGGTGATTCCATTGAAGATGCTGAGTTTGTTGCTTCCTTAGTAAGAGAACGTTTTGATATAGACAATATTCTTATTAATTATGTCAGTCCTACCATAGGAGCTCATTCTGGCCCTGGAACATTGGCTTTGTTCTTTATGGGTATCGAAAGATAGGGATATAAGGATAATTAGATTTCAAAAACACATCTTGGATTAGCTAATAACAAGTCCAAGATGTGTCTTTATTTTGCCTTATTTAATTTTATAAGTTTAGAAAAAGGATGTGCTTTCACCCCTATGGAGACTATCCACAACCTCACTTACCCGGTTTTTAGCTTGATCTCCTGTGGTTGAACTTCTTATATAAGATATTAGTTCTTGTTTTTTATTATCAGGTAGGTTGGAAAAGTTCTTCATTGCATCCATATCTAAAGCTAGTTTAAATCCTAATCCTTCTGGTAATTCATTTTTACCATTAATGATAGACATAATCATGCTCCTTCCAAGTTAAATACATAAAAAGACTCATGATTATTATCTATTAAATAAAAATAATTATTCAAGTTCACTTTCCTTGCAAAATTCTTCTACAAGATTAGCAATTGTCTCAAGACTACTTCTCCAGAATTCAGGTTCTTCTAGATCAATTTCTGCCTCTCTTGCTGCATCTTCCACATCCATTATAGTTGTTGCATTAAGGAGAACCCTATACTTTTCTACAAACTCTTCTCCTTCTTCTTTATACTTTTCAAAAAGTCCTCTGGCAAAAAGCCCTCCAAAAGCATAAGGGAAGTTATAGAAACTTAAAGTTTCTGAGTAATAATGACCTTTATTAATCCACATATATGGGTGAAGATAATTATGATCTAGCCCATCACCATATGCTTCTTTTTGAGCCTTTATCATCATACTTTCCAATTCATCTGCAAATAAGAATCCCTTTTTACTCTTCTCAAAAACTTCGCTTTCAAATAAATATCTAGAGTAAATATCACATATAATCTGGGTAATATCTTGTAACTGACTTTCCATTAAAGCAATCTTTTCTTCCCCACTTGATTCTTTAATAGCAGCTTCCATAATAAGAGATTCGTTAAAACCAGAAGCAGTCTCCGCTACTGGCATACTATAATCAACATTTAGAGGTTGGTGGTCCTGAATGTGTAAACCATGATAAGCATGTCCTAGCTCATGGGCAAGTGTTACAACATCACTTAGGGAGCCTGTAAAGTTAGTTAAGATTCGGCTCTGTTTCACAAAAGGAAGGTTGGAACAAAAGGCTCTACCCACCTTACCTCTTTTGGGATAAAAATCAATCCAAGAATCATCAAATGCTTCCTCTACCATATCTGCTAAATCATCGGCAAAGCCTCTAAAATGATTAACAAGATATTCTTTGGTTTCCTCAATTGAAAACTCTGTACTTGTCTCACCTATTGGTGCAAATAAATCGTACCATGGCAAACCATTTTCATGACCTAATAACTTTGCTTTGTGTTTTAAGTATTTTTGAAATACAGGTAAATATTCTTTTATAGCCTTAAACATTGCATCTAATGTTTCTTTCTTCATATTAGACTGTCTAAGAGTCATATCTAAAGGAGATTCATAGCCCCTTAATTCCACTAAAGTATTTACTTGCGACTTAATACTATTTAGGGCATAACTTATGGCATCCTTTACATTATCATAAGCTGCAAGTTCTGCCTTATAGGCCTTTTTACGAACTTCTGGGTCAGATGAATATGCCAGGTTTCTAACCTCTGGCAATGTTATTACCTTATCTCCATACTCCACCTCCAGAGTAGAAGTAAGAAAACCATGCATACTAGACCAAGCAGAACCAGCTGATAGATTAAGCTTTCCTATTACATCTTCTACTTCATCGCTTAGTAGATAATTAGCTTCCTTTTTTACCTGCCCTATAAAGTACTCATAATTTTCTAGCTTTGTATGTCTTTCAATATATTTTTCAATATCATCAATACCAGCAATAAATTTCTTAATTATAGACCTAGCTTTAATAGACTTACTACTTTGCCTTTCTATTGCTGTTATCTCATTAACCGCCTCACTGTCAGCAGTATTAACAGCTTGTTTTAGTGAAGCAAAGGAAGCTAGCTTAGACTCTAACAACTCAAATTCTTCTAGATAATTAATAGCCTCTAACAAAGCCTTTTCTTCGTCAGCATTCTCCCTTAAACTTTCGCTAAATTCTATTATCTCTTCTGTTAACTTTTCATATTCCTTGTAATCACTTTTATAATTCTCATCGTGAAATCCCTTATATAGAACATCTAATGACCACTCTTTATTCATCTCTGTCATTCCCTTCGTATTTGTATTTAGATATTTTAACCTTTAAGGTGAAGTCCTTCTTCAAATCCTAGCATGATGTTCATGTTTTGAATAGCCGCACCTGATGCACCCTTGCCAAGGTTGTCCAACCTAGTGATAATAAGAGCACTTTCTTTATCATCATTACCATAAACAAAAATCTCTGCCCTGTTTGTATTATTACATGCAGTAATTTGAACCCCTCCATCTAGCAGGGAATCTTCCTCCTGATATGGCATCACCTTTACAAAGTTTTCCCCCTTATAATGTTCTTTAATCACTTCATGTATTTCAGACGCCTTTATCTTTTTGGAAAGAAACTTCGTATGAACAGGGATATTAACTGCTAACCCCTGCTCTACATTACATATAACTGGTACAAATACGGGGTCAGTAGATAAGCCTGAATGAACTTTCATTTCTGGTAAATGTTTATGGTCTAAAGATAAGCCATAAGGCCTTGGACCATTAGTATACGGATTATCATCCACTTCCATCAAATAATTCTCAATCATCTTCTTGCCACCACCACTATATCCTGTTAAGCTTTGACAGGTTACAGGAAAATCCTTTGGCATAATCCCCTTATCTATAAGAGGATATAAAGATAATATAAATGCAGAGGCATGACAACCTGGATTACTTACTCTATTGCTATTAGCAATTGCATCCCTATGATTCTCAGATAATTCAGGCAATCCGTAGGTCCATCCTTCCTTAGTCCTATGAGCCGAGCTGGCATCAATAACCTTAGTATCCGGATTATCGATCAAGGTAACAGCTTGTCTTGCTGCATCATCTGGAAGGCATAGAAAAACTAGGTCAGCTTCATTCATACATCTGCTTCGCTCCTTAGGATCCCGCCTCTTGTCATAATCAATAGAAAGTAAGTCTAACTCGATGATGGAAAAAGCA
>CAYOAJ010000138.1:0-5633 GCA_964401895.1 uncultured Herbinix sp. | reverse complement strand
TAAAAAAGGTTTACCCTCTCTTCCCAAGGTAAATTATCTGGAATCGATGTATTCCCATTAAAAAAATGATCAGTTACAACAATCCCCGTGTAACCTGCCTTTTTATAAGCTCTAGCCTGTTCCTTACCACTAATCCCACTGCAAAGACTTGCTTCCGCAGTATGCAAATGAGTTTCATAAAGATACATTGACATGATACACCAAAACCTTTCTATAATATCGTGTTTATCTGCTTTCCATCCAACCATGAATAAACATTATCAAATGTAATCTCCGCCCTAGCTACCATGGATTCTGCTGTGGCAAATGCTACGTGGGGTGTTAATAGTGCCCCATCTGCCTCTATTAAAACATGGTCTTTAGCTAATGGTGGTTCCACCTCAAATACATCAATTGCTGCCCCAGCAATCTTCTTCTCATTTAATGCCTTAGCTACTGCATCTATATCAACCACAAGGCCCCTTGCACAGTTAATCAATATAGAAGTCGGCTTCATTAGCTTTATGTTTTCACTATTAATTAAATGTTTTGTTTCTTCTGTCAGAGGTGTATGCAAGGTAACTATATCACTTTCTTTTAATAAGTCATCTAAACTTACATATTCTATACCTAAGTCTATTCCCGCCTGACAATGGCTTCTGTTGTTGCCTAGTATCTTACATCCGAAAGCCTTTAATATCTCTGCAACCCTTAGGCCAATCGCACCTGTACCAACAATACCAACAGTCTTACCAGCTAGTTCATAACCAACTAGGCCATCTTTTGTCTTACCTTGTCTAATTACCTCATTACATTCTACAATATTTCTCAATTTAGAAATAATCATTCCAATTACCAATTCAGCTACTGACTGATTACTATAACCTGCTGCATTAGATACCTTTACGTCTTTTTCTTTACATGCATCTAAGTCTACATGGTCTACTCCTGTAAACGCAACTGAGATGAATTTTAATTCATCTACAGATCTTATAACTTCCCCAGGTAGAGGGTTACTTGCAATAATTAAAGCATCTGCTCCTTTTGCTCTTTCCTTTAACTCTTCAACATCATTGGTCACAGTATCATATACAACCAATTCGTGATTTTCTTCCTTTAGCCTTGTAGATAACTTATTAATTACATCTTCACTAACTGCCAACGGCTCTAACATAACTATCTTCATCTAAAAACCTCCATAATTGTAATATCTATAGTGTATTATATTGTGATTTATTCCGGTAAATTAACTCCTTGACCTTTTAAAACATTTTGCAATTCCTTAACATCAATCTCCTTAGGAGAGACTTTATCCCTGCATGATAAACCTGCTGCCGCTCCAGCCGCTTGGCCAGTAATCATACAAGCTGATATTGCCCTAATACTACTTTCTGCCAAATGATCTGCACTAATACACCTTCCTGCCACAAGCAGATTATCAATACCCACCGGCAATAAACTTCTGTATGGAATTGTGTAAAATCTATCATCTGTAATAGGCTCATATATATGACCCTTATATCCTCCACCATCTACCTTACCATCCCCATCCATATAGCCGTCAGGTGACAGCATATCAAAAATACGGGGATAAGTAGCTATTGCATCATCAAATATAGTCTGTGCCTCAATATCCTCCTTATTAAGGCGATACAAGCCCTTTATCCTCCTACTACCCCTAAAGCCTATCTCCGGTGCTATTGAAGCTATCTCTATATTCTCAAAACCTTCAAAGTTCTCTTTGGCATATTCATAAAACTCCATAATATATTGCCTACACTCAATTTCCCCTTGAGTAAGTCCATC
This sequence comes from uncultured Herbinix sp., assembly GCA_964401895.1. Classification (GTDB taxonomy): domain Bacteria; phylum Bacillota; class Clostridia; order Lachnospirales; family Lachnospiraceae; genus Mobilitalea. The sequence continues at coordinate 3,848 of CAYOAJ010000138.1, read as the reverse complement.
CACATCAGTGGGATCTATCATATAAGAGCATGGATAGTTGATATATGACACCTGTCCAGCAGGAGTCAAACGGCCAAAAGGCAAGTCTTGTCTTTTACAAGTTAAGCCTGTCTTACCCGCCCTATAATCCTTATTAAACTGCTGGCCAATTTTCTTAAGTCCATCCTCACCATCTTCAGTTAATTTATCAACATCAACTCCAACTACCCTAAAATTAACTGTACCTGGTTGGCAAAATCCATCAGTGTCCCTTCCTTGCTCATAAGGAATCCCTGCACTAAAGGCAACATCCCCATCACCAGTTGAGTCTATAATCACCTTAGCCTTAATAGCCAAGGGACCATTCTTACTTTGGATAATAGCACAAACTATCTTATCTTCTTCTATAATCACATCATTTACAAATGAATGAAACTTTAGTTCTACCCCTTCACCTTGTAGAAAATCATCCAAAAATATCTTTAAATACTCACTACTAAACCTATGAGGGGAATTCGGACGAATATCATGGGACCTATCAAATCTCTCTTTATACTTGTCTTCCATCTCCTTATAGATTCCATCAGCTTCAAAACTAGTTCCATGAAGAAAATGATTACATGTCTCTACATATGACCCAGTAATATTACCTCCCAGAAAACCTCTCTTCTCCAAAAGCATAACCTTCTTACCAGATCTTGCTGCTGAAACAGCGGCTCCAATACCTGCCGGTCCGCCGCCAACAACTAAAATATCAACCTCTTGTCTTACATCTACCGTTTTCTCCTTAATAACATAGCTCATAATCAAAACCTCCTTGGGACATAGGGACAGGTCCCTCGTCCCACCTGTCCCATTATCCTAGCAACATTACAATAAAGGGGATTGTAATTGCTGATAAGAGAGTTGTGACAGTGAATATCTCCGCGGCATATAGTGAGTTTTTCTTATACTTCATGGCAAACATTATGGTTGTTGATGCTGTTGGTGCCCCTGCAAGTATAACTGCCGTGCTAAGTACTGTCTCATCAATGGGAAACATCCTATATACAAGTAGCAATAGTATTGGAATAAATAGAAGCTTTAAAAAAGCAATTATATATATCCTGTAGTTTGTAATAAGTTTCTTGAAATCAGCCTGTCCTATGGTTACTCCTGCTACAAGCATAGCTAAAGGAGTATTCATATTAGCAATATGCTGAAAGGCCTCATGAAGCACTCCTGGTATCCTTATCTGAAGTAAAAAGAAAAGTAAACCAAGAATAATTGCAATAAGTGTGGGGGAAATAAGTTTTTTAAGCATACCTTTAAGGTCAAATTCCCCTTGTCCACTCATCAAGATAACACCATGTGTCCAAATAAAGATGTTAAAAATTGTAATGGAAGCTGTGGCATAAAAGACTCCTACTGAACCAAATATACCATTCATTAAAGGAATTCCCATAAATCCCACATTAGAATATATAGTACACATCCTCTCAACTTCAACATCCTTATTATCTACATACTTCTTAGTAACAATTCCATCTTCTTCAATCCTTATTTTCCTCTTCTTACGAATAAGAAGATAAGATATAGTAATGCTAACAATGTGAGTTATTATTGACAAAAGCAAAGCAAGTAATAAGCCCTCCAAAAGTTCATTATCATAATCTCTCTGGTAGGACACAAAAATCACCATAGGGTTAACTAACATTAATACTATATTAGATAATTTCTGATTAGTAGAATTATCAATCAATTTTACCTTATAGCATAAAGCCCCAATGGCAATTATAATTATCATTATTAGTACTTGATTAAATGTAATAAGCGAAGCAGTCATATCTACATCTCCTAAAAATTCTAGTCTTTCATCTAGTCTTTCATACTTAAAAAACACATAAGCTATTCTACCATAAGAACAAAGCCTCTAGCAACAAAATGAAATTTTTCGCTTATAAATCACTACATATTGTACGAACACTAGTACCCTCCCCTATTGAAATTTATAGAAAACTAATATATCATATGTTATACTATTCGGGATGGACATATTAACCTAGATAAATGAAAAACTAATATAGATTTAAGAAACAAATAAAGAAAACTAATAAAAGAAGGCAAATAAAAAAGGGGAAATCACATTATGGAACAATATAGTGGAGAACAAATTGTTGTTTTAGAAGGACTTGAAGCAGTAAGAAAACGTCCAGGAATGTACATTGGAAGTACAGGGCCAAGAGGCCTACACCATTTAATCTGGGAAGTCATTGACAATGGTATTGACGAGCACCTGGCTGGCTTTTGCACTGAAATCAGTGTAAGTCTATTAAAAGACGGGGGAGTTGAAATAATAGATAATGGTCGGGGAATACCAGTTGACATCCATCCTACTCAGAAAATACCCACTGAACGAGTTATTTACACCATGCTTCATGCTGGAGGTAAATTTGACGGGTCCGCCTACAAGGTGTCAGGAGGTTTACACGGTGTTGGTGCAGCAGTTGTTAATGCACTTAGTGAAAGACTAATTATAGAAATAAAAAGAGATGGCAAAATATATAGAGATGAATATGAAAATGGTGGCTATCCAATTACTCCTCTTAATAAAGGGCAACTTCCTACTATAGGTAACTGCAAAAAATCCGAGTCAGGAACAAAGGTTACATTCTACCCTGACAGTAGTATCTTTGAAACCACTGAATTCAAACCTGAAACAATAAAAAAGAAACTTAAAGAAATAGCCTTTCTAAACAAGGGGCTAATTCTTAATTTTATAGATCAAATCAATAACACCCAGGAATCCTTTCAAGAAAATGATGGAATAAAAAGTTATGTTTCATATCTAACAAGAGATATGACTTCTTTACATGATGAACCAATTTATATTGAAGGAAAAAGCGGAGAGATCGAAATAGAAATTGCTTTTCAATACACAGATAACTTCTCCGAGCAAATTAATTCCTATTGCAATATTATTAACCTGGTAGATGGTGGTACCCTAGTAACTGGTTTTAAGACAGCCTTAACTCGTATTATGAACCAGTACGCTAGAGAACTAAATGTTTTAAAAGAAAAGGACGACAACTTCGATGGCAAAGATATTCGTAATGGAATTGTCGCCATTGTATCTATAAAGCATCCAGATCCTCAATTTGAAGGACAAACTAAGACTAAACTAGGCAATACAGATGCCAAAAGTGCTGTTGAAGAAGTATTCAATATTGAAGCCCAAAGATGGTTTGATAAAAATGTTGAAGTACTGAAAATCATTCTTGAAAACTCTCAAAAATCACAAAATGCCAGGAATGCAAGTGATAAGGCAAGAGTTGCTGTCCTTAAGCAATTAAATGATGTGGACACTAGAAGTAAGCTAGCTTCATGCTCTTCAAGAAAACCTGAAGAATGCGAACTTTTTATAGTGGAAGGTGACTCTGCAGGAGGAACCGTAAAAACAGCTCGTAACCGTAGAACCCAAGCCGTTCTTCCTTTACGAGGTAAAATTCTTAACGTAGAAAAAGCATCTCTTGAAAGAATACTTACTAACAATGAGATAAAATCCATGATCGTTTCATTTGGATGTGGCATTGGAGAAGAATTCGACATAAGTAAACTTCGTTACGATAAAATAATCATATTAACAGATGCGGATGTGGACGGAGCCCATATTAGTACCTTGCTTCTGACATTCTTCTATCGTTTTATGCCAGAACTTATACTTGCTGGGAAAATATATAGAGGATTACCTCCTTTATATAAGGTTGATTACCAAGCAAAGGTTAAAAATAAAACAGTTAAAAAATCCAAGTATCTATATGATGATTTTGCATTAGAAAATTTCCGTAAGGAAAACCATAAGATACTTGGCCTCCAAAGATACAAAGGTC
>CAYOAJ010000137.1:0-5681 GCA_964401895.1 uncultured Herbinix sp. | reverse complement strand
ACAATTTTAGAAAGTGCAGGAGATACACATTGATAAAAGGTGTACACCGACTATTGGAAAATTATATTTATTTATTTTTATCAATATTGTATTATGATTTAATACCATATAAATTTGAAGTTTCATGGGGGATAAAAATGGATTTCTATGAAGTTATAGAAAAAAGAAGAACAATAAGAGATTTTGAAAGTGTTGAAATAAATGATGATATCATCGAAAGAATGATAGGCGCAGGTCTTAAAGCTCCAACAAATGACCATATGAGAGATTGGCATTTTATAGTAATAAAAGATAAACAAGTTGTTCTGCAGCTTCTTGATATTATTCCGAAAGGAATATCTGATGAAGACATGGATCAATTACTTAAGGACTGGAATCTAAATGATTATACACAACAAGCATGCTATAGAAACGCTGTACCAAAACAACATCGAATGCTTGCTGATGCTTCAGCGGTTATTATACCTTTATTAAAACAAAAAGTCGATATCATGAAGCCTGATAATCTTTCTCATTTGAATGGTTTTGCTTCAATTTGGTGCTGCATTGAAAACATATTTTTAGCAGCAACGGAAGAAGGATATGCATGTAATCTGAGAATACCTTTAGGGGATGAGGATAAACATGCAAGAAAGGTGTTAGGTTTTCCAGAGGATTATTTGATGCCATGCTTTATTGGTCTTGGTATGCCAATTAAAGATGCAAAAATGATAGAACAAAGGGAAATCAGTTTAAAGGAAAGAATACATAAAAATAAGTGGTGATATAGATAGAAATGTTATTCTGATACCACATATTACTTCAAATAATATATTCAAATAATATTTAGTTACACGCAAAGATGCTAATCCTAGTCCTTCGATTTTTGCACCGACCTTGTTATAGCTTGGGTCAAGATGTCCATCCTCATCAACAGTTGCATCATCTTTAAATTGTAGCAGAATATTACCATCTTCTAAAGTGTATACATCTTTCGTTTTGCCTTCTTTCAACAGTTCCATTTAAGTTTCCCCCTTAAGATTTATTTATTTTTTATTATATGCCTATTTAAACCATTTGGCAATAGTGATATTATTGTTTACCACTGTTTTGTAGCACATATTGTATAAGAACTGTAATGAAAGTATCTAATAATTTAAAAAAGAATAATATAAGTTGTACTTATATTACTCTTTTTCTATAGAGTGCTTCTGCTCTCTTTCTTAATTTTTTATTCTATACTCTTGCACAACTATACTCATTCCAAATCTGCTCAGCCCAATACTCTATAGAATCACGCATAACCATCTCAGTATCTTCCTTAAGTAGATCATTAATAACTGAAGACTGAACTGCATTATTAGCCGCCTTTTTATTAATTCCATAGTGTTCTTCCATATGTTCTGCTATATTTTTTTAAATCTTTTTATTTTTTCTTCTTTCATTTCATTCACATTCTTTCTTTCTGTTTATTATATTATAACATATTTTAATATCTCTATACAAGAAATTACTTCCTTTGTATGAAATGATATTTGCTTCCCTAAGTCCTTACCTTCATCTGTAAGAAACTCCTTATATATGCCCTTATTAATTCTATATGCACCTTTCCCCAATTCATACATAATATTAGTTATGTTCCCATCAGCTGTTGGTCCTATTACTATATCATATTTAGAATCATGATTATGGTTAATCAATTTTTTCTTTTTTATATATTCCCTTTTACAACGATTATTAATTATAAATTTAGCCCATTGCTCGTTGGCACAATCAAACTTCTTTATTTTAAAATTTTTACATTGAGAATTAATTATTTTCAATATCACAACCGCAGGTTTAGCATATTGATTTTTAAATATGTTATTTTTATTAGCTCTGTAGCGAGCCGTTCTTAATGAAAATTTTATCTCGTTTGTAGTATAAAACCCTTTTCCAAAATCCAATAACGGTTTACTTTTATTTAAATTAATACCATTTTCACATATATCATGTGCATATTTATCTAACGTTCCGTGATATAATATCATTACATTCCCCTTATTTATGTATTGCTTTTATTATACATCATATTACATTTAAATACAAGTAATAATATTTAATAATCATAAACTTCTTAATTTTTATATCTCAATAAATACTATTTTTATATAAAATAAATTTATTTACAAAAAACACTCTGTTAATCATTTACATGTACAAGTTTTTGTGCTATTCTATCTATGGAACTCTTTTCCATGTAAAGAAAATTAATAGGAGGGTTGTTATGCAAAAACATGTAAGAAAAATTATTCGACTTTTGATTGTTATCGTAATAGCTATAGCTTTAGTTCCTATCATTCAGAAAAACAACATTTCAGAAAGCGTTGCAAGCACTTACGCTAGTGTTGATCTGAAAATAGTAAACACCTGGCAAAGTGGGGGAGACGCATTTATGCAGGTGGATGGGACAATCACTAACAATAGTAAGACTTCAGTAGATGACTGGAATGCCACAGTTCCTCTTGCTAGTTCAGGATCTGTAGACCAAAGTTGGAACATGAATTTCGACTTAGAAGATGGGGTTCTATCCATAACGGGTGTGGATTATAACAAATCTGTTTCTCCTGGTGCTTCCATAACTTTTGGAATGATTCTAAAGAATGCTGGAGATTTTGATGTATCAAAAGCAGAGGTTTACGTTCCTGGAAGTCCAACGGTTCCTGAAAAACCTGAGAAGCCTGAGGAGCCCGAAGTTCCAAGTGATCCAGAGGAGCCTGAAGATCCTGAAGTTCCAGAGGAACCTGAGGAGCCAAGCGAACCGGAAGAACCGGAAGAACCTGAGATTCCAGTTAAGCCAGTTGATCCTTCAAATCCTTCAGCTAAACCTGTGCCAGCACCAACAACAGATGACTGGTTATTTACAGATGGTAACAAGATTGTAGATAAGAATGGTAAAGAGGTATGGATTACAGGTGTAAACTGGTTTGGTTATAACACAGGTACAAACATATTTGATGGTGTATGGGCATGTAATCTTAATACAACCATAAGTGATATTGCAGATCGTGGTTTCAATATGCTACGAATTCCATTTTCCTCAGAATTAATATTACAATGGAAAAACGGCCAATATCCTAAAGCAAATTATAATGACTTTGTTAATCCTTACTTAAATGGAATGAACAGTCTAGAAATCTTCGACTATGTAGTTGGCCAATGCCGGGCAAATGGTATTAAGATTATGATAGATATTCATAGTGCAGAAACAGATGCCGCTGGACATTTTGCTCCTCTTTGGTATACGGACAAGATTTCAGAAGCTGACTTTCTTGCTTCCCTGTCATGGATGGCAGACCGATATAAGAACGATGATACTATTATCGCATATGATTTAAAGAACGAGCCTCACGGTGCTGTAGGTGATGATGTTAAAGCCATCTGGAATGATTCTAATCACCCTAACAACTGGAAGGATGTTGCAGAAAAAGCTGCACTTGCAGTGCTTTCTAAGAATCCTAATGCTCTAGTATTAGTTGAAGGTATTCAGATCTATCCTAAGGATATCAACGCTAATAGAGATTTTACATCCAAGAACCCACATGATTATCACAATACATGGTGGGGTGGAAATCTTCGTGGTGTTAAGGATTTTCCTATTGAATTAGGACAATATCAAAATAAATTGGTTTACTCTCCACATGATTATGGTCCAGCTGTTTCAGCTCAACCATGGTTTGAGAAGGATTTTACGATGGAAAGCCTTTATGAAGATTGTTGGAAAGATAACTGGATGTTTATCCATGATGATAATATTGCACCACTATTAATAGGTGAATGGGGTGGCTTTATGACCCAGCCTAACCTAAAATGGATGACATATTTCCGGGATTTCCTTATTGAAAACAGGCTTCACCACACCTTCTGGTGCTTCAATGCTAACTCTGGTGACACAGGTGGCTTAGTTCTTCATGACTTCTCCACTTGGGATGAAGAAAAATATGCCTTTGTTAAAGAAGCCTTGTGGCAAAAGAACGGTAAGTTTGTTGGACTTGACCAGAAGATTCCACTTGGGTCTAATGGTATTAGTTTAGGGGAATACTAATATTTGAGATTATATAAAAAATTATAAAACATAAGAGGACTTATAATCTGAGTGTTTCTAGACTATAAGTCCTTGTTGTTTATTAATATTTCTATTCATCCATAATTACGCCAAAGAATGCTGGCTTTGGCTTATGTCATCATTTTCTTTATTAATAATATCTTTAACCTTCATAAGACGAACAATAGTACTTCGCTCATTTTCATCTAGCTTCATACGTATATACTTAATCGTTTCTTCTAGATCAGGTATTGTTCGATATTCTAAAGCATTAACTCTTCTTCTTGTTTTTTCTATTTCATCAGCCATAAGCTGACATGATTTTTCTACTTGTGCAAGTTCTAAAAGTTTAGGCATTATACCATAGAGTTTTGAGATTGCGTCATCTAACTCGGAGGAAGTTTGAGCATAGCCATATGGATAAATACTTCCCTCATCTTCTCCTTGCTTCTCACGGTGAAAATCCATAACTGGAACCTCAACACTCATAATATTTTGTTTCTTAATGCCAAGCTTAATACTTTCCTTGGGAAATGCTACTGCTCCTTCTAACATTTGTGGTGACATAATAGCACTAGCAATTAGAAAATCCTTAAATGAATCTCCTAGTTCCTTCTCTACCTCCACTCTTAAGTCTCTATTCTTTTTAATAAGCTTAATAAATACCCTCATTAATTCATCTTGTTTGTCTTTAAGGAGCTTATGTCCCCTTGTTGCTGTTGCCAATTTAGCTTTTAAGTTGGACAATTCCATACGAGTAGGATTTACATTAAGTCTAGCCATCTACTCAGCCCCTTTTTCATCTTCTTCTAGAGGAAGATATTTATCTATAAGTTTTGTATCAATTCTCTTTAGCTCACTTCTAGGAATAAGTTTTAGTAGGTCCCAACCAAGATCCAAGGTCTCTTCTATATCCCTATTTGTGTTATAACCTTGATTCACATATATTTTATCAAACTCATCTGTAAATTTAGCAAAGGCTCTATCTGTTTCAGATAATGCACTTTCCCCAAGAATGGCTGATAACTCTTCTGCCTCTCTACCAGAAGTATAAGTTGCATATAACTGGTTCATTGTATCGGCATGGTCTTCTCTTGTCTTTCCCTCTCCAATACCCTTATCTTTTAACCTTGACAAGGAAGGCACCGAATCAATTGGTGGCTGCAATCCTCTCTGATATAGGTCTCTAGATAGAATTATCTGCCCTTCTGTGATATAACCAGTAAGGTCAGGAATAGGATGGGTAATATCATCCTCTGGCATAGTTAAGATAGGTATCTGGGTAATTGAGCCCTTTCTTCCCTTGATCCTTCCTGCCCTCTCATATATCTGAGAAAGGTCAGTATAAAGATAACCGGGATAACCTCTTCTTCCTGGTACCTCTCTTCTTGCTGCTGATGTTTCCCTTAAGGCTTCCGCATAATTGGTCATATCTGTTAATATAACCAGAACATGCATATCCTTTTCGAAAGCTAAATATTCAGCGCAGGTAAGTGCAACACGGGGTGTAGTAATTCTCTCAATTACTGGGTCATCTGCTAGATTCATAAATAAAACTGTACGATTAATTGCCCCTGTCCTAGTAAAGTCGTCAATAAAAAACTGAGCTTCCTCAAAG
>CAYOAJ010000136.1:0-5694 GCA_964401895.1 uncultured Herbinix sp. | reverse complement strand
TTTGGCATATTTAACACCACCCTCTGCAATGTATTGCTGGGCAAGACAAATCTCATAAAACTCATCTAGAACCTTATCTTTTACTGAAGGAGGGACACTTCTTGTGTTAGCTATCTCCAAGGTTAACTGTTCAATTTCTTCTTCTTTAAGATGTTTAAATATATTAGCAGACCTTTCTGGTCCTAAAGATATTAATAATACGGCCGCCTTTTCTAAACCAGAAACTTCACCGCTATTTCCTCTTTTCGACACGTCACAATCCTCCTTATTCCCAATCCTCATTTAGCCAATTCCGCAACAATTGTGCAGCAGCCTCCGGATTATCATCTACAAACTTGTCAATCATTCTACGTATTTCGGATTCTTCTCCTAATTCAATATCTTCCAACTCCCTTTCTTCTTGGGTAGTGGTAAGCAGTTCCTCTACTGATAATTCCGGCTCTACCTCAGTAACTTCAACAGGTGATACACCCTTGAATACTACGTAGAATATAAATACAACAATTAAGATAGCCAGAATAATTTGCAGAAGATTTGACCATTCTCTTTCCTCGACTACCTTAGGAATATAAACTGGTTGACTATAAGCCATTATCTGAATGTTACTCTCATCAATACCAGTAGCAAGAGCTACCATAGTATAAATATCTGGGTCTACTTCTATTTTTTCTTTTTCTCTATTCTCAAGCACATATTCGTCGAAGGTAACTTCCTCCAACTCACCCATCATCTCTAGTTCCTCTTCGGTAACATTGTTTAACTCTCTAAGCACGATACTAATAGATGATTGCTCGGGAATAACTGCACCAACTTCAAATTCAGTATTTGTTATCCTCTCATTAGGCATATAATCAATTTCTTCTATTTCAACACTACCTGCAGTTGATGATGAATCTGGAAACATATAGTCTGTTTCATCATTAGATGAAGTACCTGGAATTCCCCCACCAGATGAGCCAGCATTTTCCGAAGAATAAGAATAATAGTGGCCAAACACTCCTTGCTCTTCCCCTTCTACTGGAAGATATTCAGTGTATAATTCAGTAACCTTGTCCATGTTGAATTTTAAATTCGGCATAATTTCTACATCATCAAAACCTATTTTTATAAAGCCCATATACAGGTTATTAATAAATGTATTAACTAGTCTTTCTTTAAAATCCTCATTAGAATTTGCAGTACCTGAATACAAATCCCTTCCCCCACCGTAAAGTAAATTTCCATTTGAGTCAGCAATTTTAATCTTCTCAGGTGAATCATTACCAATAACTGAAGCCACTACTTCAGCTATGGTTTCTGCTGTCTTCATCTCAAACTTGTCGTTAACTGTAAGGAGAACTCCTGCAGAAGTATCCCTATCTTCAATTAAAATGGAGTTAGTATTCTCCACTGGTATGTAATAAACATGGGCATCTTCTACCCCGTCCATGGTTCTAATATAATTTCTCAATTGATTTTGAACATACAAATTCAGCTTAAGAGTACGATCACTGTTAGTTGTACTTAAGCTGTTATCTAAAAGCTCATCAACAGTAATTCCAGTGGAAGGCATGTCATTGCTAGCAATTAAAAGCACTGCATCTGAATAACTTTTAAGATCCACTAATACTGTAACTTGGTCTGAGCCGAGCCTATATTCAATTCCTTCTGCTTCTAACAATTCTATTACTTCACTAGCCTGTTTTGTATTCTCTGTAATAGTGAGAACTTCATACTCTACCCTTCCTACTACTAAAGCTAAGAGAACGAATGCAAAAACTAGTACAAAAGCCAAGCTTACTATAAGCGCTTTTTGCTTACTAGTGAATTTGTTCCATTGTTCCTTTAAATTTGTTGTTATTTGTTTAAGCCTCTCCGACATTACCTTGCTCCTTTAATACATTTGTTATCTTGATGGTATAAATTTATTATATATTATCAAAATTGCAAGGACATTATTTCTTTATATGCATCCAGTATACCATTTCTAATAGCAACAGTATACTGTAGTGCAAGATTGGCTTTTTGCTGAGCAACCTGCAAATCATGAGTGTTATCTGTTAGTCCTAAAGCATATGCAATCTCTGCTTCCTCAGCAGAATTAATATAAGTATTGGTTTCCTTCACCATACTAAGGGCTGCATCAAATAAGTCATTAAAAGCAGCACCTCTATTTTTACTTACTTGGGATGATGAAGTAGTTTTATATATGCTATTTAGTCCCAAGTTACCAACCGAAGTAATATCCATCTTCTACCTCCTCTTTATTTGCCGACCTCAAGTCCTTTTAAAGCCATATTTTTAGTCGCATTAAACGCTGTTACATTGGCTTCATAAGCTCTAGTTGCATCTATTAAATCTGTCATCTCTTGAACAACGTTAACATTGGCTAGAGTTACATACCCACTCTCGTCTGCATCTGGATGAGATGGATCGAAAACCCTGCGCATTTCATTTTCATTATCTTGAAGAATATGAGTAACCTTAACTCCATTGCCAACATTTCCTGCGGCCTTCATCATAACTTCTCCGAAGGGTGTCATATCCTTTTCTTGAAAAACAACCGTTTTTCTTCTATATGGTCTCCCATACTCATCCCTTGTGGTGTTTACATTAGCAATATTCTGAGATATAATATCCATTCTTAAGCGCTGAGCAGTCATACCACTGGCACTTATGTTCATTCCATGTAAGCCCAAATCTAAAACCTCCTTTATCAAACTGTCTATTGGTTTCTCTAGGCGATTAATATAAATTAATTGGATTGAATTACTGACCTGATCCTATTGAATTCCTGGGTCATTGAATCAAGCAAGGTATAATAACGTATCTGATTCTTTGCTAAATTAGCAGATTCCGTATCAATATCAACATTATTACCATCTAGCCTATAAGACAAATTAGCATTGTCAGTATATATACGACCTTGCAGATTATTAAGCCTTGCAGAACCCACTCTTTCATCGAGGGAGCCTGATCCACTAAGAGCTGACATCAGATGTGACTCAAATTCTACGTCCTTACGTTTGTAACCAGGAGTATTTACATTTGCAATATTATTAGAAATAACTTTATTCCTTTTCCAGCTAGCATCTGCAGCCTTGTTTAAAACATTAATATAATTAAAAGTATCTGAACCTATCATTTGCTCACTCCTTATAAAATTACAATTATTTATCATATACTATCATTATAATAAATTTTCAAAAAAACACAAGATATATTTAAAGTTTTAGTGCAAAAGTACTATAGCTTGTGTTTTTTCATATTTAAATAGTAATTATCACGCTTAATTTTACTCCTTTATACATACAAAAAAGGATTTAAGTAGACTTTTTTCTACAAATCCTTTTTTAGGTCGATTTATCTATTTAACTACTTATTTCTTACATTATCCATTTCATCGTATACTGCATCATTTAAAACTTTTATATAAGTTCCCTTCATCCCCGAAGATCGAGATTCGATTACACCTGCACTTTCAAATTTACGAAGCGCATTAACAATAACTGACCTAGTAATACCAACACGATCTGCTATTCTGCTAGCAACAAGAATTCCTTCTGTTCCATCTAAATCATTAAGTATATGACTTATAGCTTCAAGCTCTGAATATGATAAAGTTTTTATGGCCGAACGAACAATCTGAACTTTCCTATTCTTTTCTGCCTCTTCCTCATTAACAGAACGCATAATTTCAAGTCCAACAACTGTAGTACTATATTCACAAAGTATTATGTCATCTATAGAATATAAATCATTTTCTCTATATATAAACAAAGTCCCCAATCTCTCACCTGCTATATCAATAGGAGTTATTAAAGCCTTGAAGTCATCCTTTTCTTCAAACTTAAATCCTAATGTGGTAAGATTAACGTTTTCTACAGTTGACAGAATATTTAGTAGTCTATCATTAAATACATCATCAATGTACTTTCCTAATCCATCTTCAATGTATTGATCAATTTTCTTTATACCTTCACGATTGTTTATGCCTAATATTTTGCCTTTTTTACTTATAACAAGCACATTAGAAGCTAAAACATCACTTAATACCTCACAGATGTCGTTAAAAACCACCTTGTTGGAATTATTTTCATGCAATAAATTGTTAATTTTTCTTGTCTTATCTAATAGTTCAACACTCATTACAAAAGTCCCTCCTAGAAGTTTCTTCCTCAAACATTACCTTCCCATGGCTTTAGCAATCTTAATATAATTTTTATTTTTCTGGATTATCAATAATATATCCACATTGTTGATCAATACAAACTAGTTTTTTACCTTTCTCCAGCATGGTTTTACCACACTCTTTACACTTATGGGATGTAGGCTTTTGCCAACTCATAAAGTCACATTCAGGATGGTTTGTGCACCCAAAATATCGTCTGCCTTTTTTTGTTTTTAATACAACTACATCTCCATCACAAGAAGGACAGTCCACTCCTATTTTCTCAAGATAAGTCTTAGTGTTTCTACACTCAGGAAAACCCGGACATGCTAAAAACTTTCCATGGGGTCCATATTTGATTACCATGTTTCTTCCGCATTTTTCACAAATTACGTCTGTTTCTTCATCAGCTATAGTGATTTTCTCCAACTTTTCATAAGCTTCATTTATGGCTTCTTCGAGATCCGGATAGAAGTTTCTTATTATAGTCTTCCACTCAATCTCCCCTTCTTCCACACTATCAAGAAGAGACTCTAAATTAGCTGTAAAGTTTACGTCAACAATACTTGGAAAGGCTTTAACCATAATACCATTAACTGCTTCCCCAAGCTCAGTAACATATAACTTTTTATCTTCTTTTATCACATATCTTCTTGATAACAAAGTACTAATAGTTGGAGAATAAGTACTTGGCCTTCCGATTCCCAGTTCTTCTAAGGTTTTAACTAAAGTAGCTTCTGTATAATTTGCAGGAGGCTGGGTAAAGTGTTGATTCTCAACTAGCTTATTAAGTTCTAGAACATCCCCTTTATTTATCCCTTCTAAGGATACGGTATTTTCCTCTTTTTCTTCCTCTTGTTTATAAACTTTCATAAAACCTTCAAAGACCAACTTAGAATTAGTTGTTGTAAAAAGATATCCATTGCTGTTAATTTTAATTGAGGATGTCTCATATCTTGCCGGTTGCATCCTACTTGCAACAAATCTTCTCCAAATTAACTGGTATAAACGAAATTGATCTCTTGATAAATATTCTTTAATATCTGCCGGTGTATAGGTAACATAAGTAGGACGTATGGCCTCATGGGCATCCTGAACTTTCTTGTCATCTTTTTTCTCTTTCGTTTGTCCATCTTTTATTACAAAGTCTTTTCCATAAGCCTCTTCTATATATTCCTTAGCTAGTTTATCTGCTTCCTCACTAACCCTTGTTGAGTCAGTTCTTAGATAGGTTATCAGACCAACTGTTCCCCTATCCTTTAGATCAATACCTTCATAAAGTTGCTGGGCGATCATCATGGTTTTTCTGGTTGAGAAATTCAAGCTTTTGGCCGCCTCTTGTTGCAAGGTACTAGTTGTAAATGGTAGTGGCTGCTTACGCCTCCTCTGACCTTTTTTCATTTCTTCAACTACAAATTCACCGTTCTCTAGTTGCTTTACAACTTCTTTCATTTCTTTTTCTGATGCGATCTCTAATTTCTTTCCCTTATAACTATTGCACTTGGCAACTAAAGGAAGTTTTTCACCGCTTAGATTAAATTCAC
>CAYOAJ010000135.1:0-5709 GCA_964401895.1 uncultured Herbinix sp. | reverse complement strand
AGAATTAATAGAGAAAGCAGATAAGAAATTATATGAAGCAAAAGATAATGGCAGAAACAGAATTGAAGTATAACTGACTAAAATGAAAGATGAGGACATTATATGAAACTAACAAATGATCAATTAAAAACTATTTATTATGGAGCTTATAGTTTTAAAGAAACAGAGGATGGGTATTTACAAGCCTTCCAACATACACAGGAACAGATGGATTATTTTGAGGAGGTTTCTGAGTTTTGGTATGACAGATGTATGGCATCCAGTGCAAAGACGCTTGAGTTTAAAACAAGTGCTACTGAGTTTTCCTTTGACTATAAAATCATATGGATAGGTTCAGAGGATACCATTGAGCTTGTTATAGATGGATTGATAACAAAGATACATTATATAAAGGATATGCAGAAAGAAGGAAGCTTATCTTTCCATATGCCTGAAGGTGAAAAGGAAGTCACAGTTTATTTGCCAGCTGATGCAACTGTATTAATAGGTAATTTTGAGGTTAATGATGACTTAGAGCCTGTTACAAAAGGGGACAAGGTCTTATGGATGGGAGATTCTATAACCCAGGGTTTTGGCCCTTTACGTTCCGCACATACCTATGTAAGTGTGGCTAATCGCCTACTTAACTACGATATTATCAACCAAGGAATTGGTGGTTACGTATATGATAAAAATGTACTTGTTAATATGGAAGGTTATTCTCCAGATAAGATAATTGTTTCTATGGGAACTAATCAATATGGAACGGAAAGTATGAAGGATGTTGAAGATTACTACCAAAGATTATTAGAGCTTTATGGAGACAGGCCAGTACTTTGTATAACTCCAATCTGGAGAGGGGATTCTCCTGATGGATTTGAGACCCTTGCAAGGTTCTGCCAAAACATTAAGAATATTTGCTCACAATATCCTAACATAAGTGTAGTTGAGGGCTTTAAACTTGTTCCCCATGCATCAGAATATTTTCTAGACAATCTTCACCCTAATGCCCTTGGCTCAGAAGTATATGGGAGAAATCTTGTCTTAGCAATAGAAGAAGTGGGGTTTTAGAAAGAAATTAATTGAACCAAGTCACTTATCAAAAACAGCCTTAAAGATTAAATCTTTAAGGCTGTTTCTTAGAATTATTTCTTTTCAATTCCTACGATGCCAATTGCACCAGGGCCACCATGACTTGAAATTACTGCACCAGCTTCCATCCATCTGGCTTCTTCTATACCATTTTCCCTAAGGAAATCTGATGTTATTTTCTTATAATTATCGTCTACTCTAGGAGCACCTATTACTAGAACAGTATCTGGGTCAATATCATAGCTATCAAAAAAATCATCAAACATTTTCTTTAAAGACCTATCAAAGGATCCACGATATTTTTTTCCAGATACTAAGTAGCCGTTTTCCAATATAATGGTTGGATGTATCTTCAACATATTTGCCCCAATGAAAGCTAAGTTAGAGACACGGCCACCAGCTCTTAGATAAAGAAGTGTCTTAGGAATGAAAACCATATGGGTACGTTCCCGAATATCTTCTACAAAAGAAATGATTTCTTCAGGACTTGTATTAGGATTATCTTCAATAAATTGAGCGGTTGCTTTAACAATGGCGGCAGCCCCAATACTCACATGTTTAGAGTCTACTAAATGTATATTTGTAAAATCCCTAGCTGCAATATTTGCTGCGTTGAAGGAAACAGTTGTTACTGCTGAATATGCAATGTGTATTACATGTGCATCGGGATATTTGCTAAAAATGTTTCTGAAAACTTCTGTGTTATCTTCCGGTGTGCTTCCAGATGTCTTGGGTAAGTTACCTGTTTTTTCATAAAAATCAAAAACTTTTTGAACCTCAAAACTTCCATCTGGAAATGTTTGATCATCCATAGTTACATGCATTGGAACGACATGTATATTATAGCGATCAATAATTTCTTTGGATAAATCGGAACCGCTTTCTGTTGTAATAATATATTTATTCATAGTTGACCTCCATTATTTTGGCTAGGACTATACTAAGATTAGAAATCTATTGAAAAAATGTTATATAGAATTCTACTATCTCTTTTTATTTTAGTCAATACAAATGTGATATAATCACAGACTTTATAATAGTAGAGGCTTATAATGAACATAATATGAAATGTTAACTAATTCATATATAGATGTTAAAAGGTTTTAAATAAACGAATTAATGAAATGGAGGAGTAAGATTATGGCTAAAAAAATTGGAATTATAATAGGTAGTTTAAGAAAGAACTCTTTTTCAGAAAGTATTGCAAACTATGTTAAAGATAATGGACCAGATGGTTTAGATTTTAAAATCATCGATATAGGAGGACTTCCTCTTTATAATCAAGATTACGATAATGAAAATGTGAAAGAATACACAGATTTTCGCAATGAAGTAAGAGCTTTAGATGGAGTACTATTCGTTACTCCTGAGCACAATCGCTCTGTTCCAGCGGCCTTAAAAAATGCCCTGGACATAGGTTCCCGTCCATACGGTGAAAATGTTTGGAACGGTAAACCAGGTGCTATAATCAGCCAGTCTCTTGGAGGGATAGCTGGATTTGGTGCAAATCATCATTTACGCCAGATATTAACTTTTGTCAACGTTTTAACACTTGCTCAGCCTGAAGCCTATATAGGTGGCTCAGACAAATTAATTGATGAAAAAGGAGTATTAAGCAATGAAGATACTAAAAAATTCATAGATGATTTTCTTCTTGCTTATGCTGACTGGGTAAAAAAAGTTTCATAAATTTTATAGGTAATGATAATAAGCCCTTGATATGTTTAATAAAACATGTCAAGGGCTTATCTTTTATCAAAGCTTTATCATATTTAATAAATTTTTAACAATGTCTATATTGAATTTTTGGCAGAAAGTGTTATACTTTTAATTAGTTCCCGATAAATTATTATTGAGACCAATAGTCTTACAAGACTTTATAGTCGCAGGGGCGGTAATTCCGTTTGTATGGAATATTTGCCCTGCGATTTTCTTTTAGCTATTTTACAAGTAACATATGGAGGTTAGATAAATGTTAGAACTTAAAGGTATAAAAAAAGACTACCCTATTGGCGATGGTAAGGTGGAAGCGCTAAGAGGCGTAGACCTTAGCTTTCGTAGATCTGAGTTTGTATCAATTCTTGGACAGTCAGGTTGTGGTAAAACCACCCTGCTTAATATTATTGGCGGTCTAGATGGCTATACAGAAGGTGATTTGTTAATTAATGGTGTATCTACCAAAGAATTTAAAGATAAAGATTGGGATACCTATAGAAATCATTCTGTGGGATTCGTATTTCAAAGCTACAACCTTATTCCCCATCAGACTGTTTTGCAGAATGTTGAGATAGCACTTACCCTTTCCGGAGTATCAAAGGCGGAGAGAAGAGAACGTGCAAAGAAGGCCCTAGAAGAGGTAGGGCTGGGAGATCAACTTAAGAAAAGGCCAAATGAAATATCCGGCGGGCAGATGCAACGTGTAGCCATTGCCAGGGCCTTAGTAAATAATCCAGACATAATCTTGGCTGATGAACCAACAGGTGCTCTAGATACAGAGACAAGTGTTCAAGTTATGGAAATATTAAAGGAAATCTCTAAGGATAGACTGGTTATTATGGTAACGCATAATCCTAAACTTGCAGACAAATACTCATCAAGAATTATTCGGATGCTTGATGGTAAAATTACTGATGACTCTATGCCACTCAGTGATGAAGAATTAAAAAAAGAAAGAGAATATGGGAAAAAGGTAGCTTCCGAAAGCAAAAAGCTGAAAAAGCCTTCAATGTCTATGAGAACCTCCTTTATGCTTTCCCTTAAGAATCTCTTTACCAAAAAGGGGCGGACTACACTTACTGCTTTTGCAGGCTCCATTGGTATTATTGGAATTGCACTTATTCTTGCAGTATCACAAGGAACCACCAGATATATTAATGACGTACAGGAGAGTGCCCTTTCAGCTTATCCATTGACCTTGGAAGCTTCCAGTGTAGAGATGTCTTCTCTTATGGCAGCCTTTATGAATGTTTCCTCAGGAGGGGAAGGTCATGAAAAAGATGCTGTCTATAAGAAAGCCGCTCTTTATGACATGATTAATGCTATGAATAATATTGAAGAAAGGGAGAACGATTTAGCCTCCTTTAATAAATATCTTGTAGAAGAGTTAGGGATAGAAGATTCCGACTTGAAACAAGCAGTTAATGGTGTCCAGTATTCTTATGATTTGGATCTACAGATTTACACAGAAAATGTTGATGGTGAAGTTATAAGCTCCAATCTAGAAGAGGTTATCTGGAACTTCCTTATGAAGTATATGGGTATCGATATGTCTGCAATGTCATCAATGGCAAATATGTCTCCTATGGCATCCATGTCATCTAGTGATACAAGTTTGTGGCAGGAATTGCTCCCAGGAGAAAAAGGATCACAGGTTAATGATTTATTACTGAACCAGTATGAACTTGCATATGGCCAGTGGCCAAATGATTATGATGAAATCGTTCTTATTTTGGATGAAAATAACGAACTAGATGATATTACCTTATATGCTCTTGGCCTTCTTTCAGAAGAAGATATAGATAAACTTGCCAATGCGGCATTAAAAGATGCAGAGCTTGAGGAAAAAGAAGTTGTTAGTTGGTCATATGATGAGATAGTTAATAGAGATTATAAAGTCATTTTAAATGCTGACAGCTATATCTATGATGAAGAAACAGGTTTTTATATTGATTTAAGAGAAGCAGATACAGGTCTTCGTTACCTTTATGATAGTGCTATGGATTTAAAGGTGACAGGAATTATTAGACCAAGGGAAGATGTTGATGTTGCCATATTGAGAGGAACTATAGGCTATACCAGCAAACTAACAGAGTATTTGATTAATAAAGCAGAGGAAAGTGATATTATAGAAGCCCAGATGGCAAATCCAGATATAGATATTATAAGTGGATTACCCTTTGATAATGCTACTGATATTATGACTGATGATGAAAAAGAAATAGCCTTAAAGGAATATCTTGAAGAGCTTGATACAGATGCTAAGGCAGAAGCTTACCTTGCTATTAAGAGTATTCCAAGTGAAGAATTTATACAAGAGCAAATTGATGCTACACTTGCAGTTTTAAGCCGGGAAGAAATAGAAACCACTATGGCTGAAGGAATGAGTGAGCAGGTTGGAGTATCCGCCTCTGAAATAAGCGAATATTTTGCATCCATGTCCGATGAAGACATAACGGAGTTTTTCACTAAGCTTATGGAAGAGCAAATTAAAGTGCAATATGCTGAGCAAGTAAGTGGACAAATGTCTGCCTTGAGCCCAGAAGAGCTTGCAGGAGCCCTAACTATGGAGATGGATACTTTTACAAGTGAACAATCTGCTCTGTATTATGACAATATAATAGAGTTTTCCCAATCAACATATGAAGACAATTTACTTGCCATGGGTTATGTGGATATAGAATCTCCGGCAGCTATTAATATTTATGCTTCTTCTTTTGAAAACAAAGATGTAATTGTAGAAGCTATTGATACTTATAACCAAGGGGTAGATGAACTTCAGGAGATAAAGTATACGGATTACTTTGGAATAATGATGGCTTCCATTACCACAATTATTAATGCTATAACCTATGTATTAATTGCATTTGTTGCAATTTCACTTATAGTATCTTCTATTATGATTGGTGTTATTACTCTTAT
>CAYOAJ010000134.1:1681-5800 GCA_964401895.1 uncultured Herbinix sp. | reverse complement strand
TAGACACAAAGTTCATAAATGAGCAATTGGATTGGAACAGGAAAGTGGAGAGTGAAAGAATTCACAATTCCAAACCCTACTCCCTAATCGGATACGAGGTAAGAGGCAAGCTCTATAATCAGGTTATTACCAATAAGATGTATCACGGTAAAGATGAAGACACCATCTTCCAGCAAGTAACAAGTGAGGCACAGGCAAGGGTCCCTCTTGGTGGACTTGATATAATTATAAAGTATATAGAAAAACTGGAGGAAGAGGAAGAACCAGATCCCCCAGATGATGGTGCTGATCCTATACCGTCCATAACTCCAACAAAACCACCAGATGATCCAGAGGCAAAGCCCACTGTTCCACCTATAGATATTCCCAAGGGAGAAGTTAAGCAAAAGCCTCTTGATAGCTTATATGCCAATGGGCATATAAAGGCAGACAATAGGGGAGCCGAAAGATTTAATGCTAGTCACGCTATACCAACTACTGAAAGTTTATATACCCAGGTATTTGCCACAGAATATGCTACCGGTTATTATTTCAATAAAAAAGTTGTTGTTAAAGAGTATCCAATTACCGTATCTAAGACATTTACACTTACATGGACAGATGGCCCAGGGAGTCAAGAGGAAATAAGCGAAGATATTGTAATCAAACAAACAATTCCAGTACAAAGGGCCTGTGCCTATTGGGAGATAATACATTTTGACTATTTTACAATAGATAAGGCAAGTCTATATAATAAAGCACTTCCAGGTGGTTCATCTACAATCTACCCTAATCTAGGGCATTACCATACCCCAAACCTTGTAATAAGTAAAAGTAATAATGAACATTATCATATTATTCCACCAGCTCAGGCTCAGGAGGGATACGAGATTATCCTAGAAGGAGAATGTATAAGTGGCCAGGGAGAAAAGCCTACCATACCAAAACAAGATTTCACCTATGAGGCTAACATCATGACAGGAGAATGTCTAGTAAGAAATGACTACCTTTCATTTGGAGGAGAGGTGATAATGGATAACAGGCTATATGAGAAAGAATCCCCTTCCCTTAGCAAACTGAGTGTGCTACAAGCAAACTATAATATGACACAAGAAGATGTACTTTATAAATCAAATCAAATAATCGAGTCTACCCTTCCTAACGGTGTATATCAATCTTCAGGAACCCTTCGTTACAAAAATCATTCATCAGCAATTAAATCATATGGGAATTATTACGAAATTTCAATAAGAGGGCTTAATCAAGTAACTGTTCATACACCTGTATTATGCCATGCTAGTTTACTTACAGAAGACCCGGTCAATAATGTTAGTTCTAATGACTTATATGTTCAAGCCTTAGATGTTGATGAAGAGTGTGTCCAATTAGTATTAGATAGGGATAGTAGCCTATCAGACTTCACAGTTAAAATAAGTAATTATGGTAATCATATAAGTAATTCTGGCTATAATACAAGAGACTTCGCTTGGGGGTTAAGAAATCCTAGCATTTCTTATATAGCTATGAAAGAAGGAGTTTTAAGAAATGAAGTTAAATTTCCCTTTGATGTTATTTATTTAAATCTTAAGGGTAATGACGAATATATTAAGAGAAATACATGGATTTGTATTGGTCATGCTAACCCTACATTTTATTTGCCCATGTGGGTAGACGAAGGGATATATACAGTGGAATTTAGAACAATAGCTGTAAATGGGGAGGGGCATTTGGACAAGGAACAAACCTATGCTAACACCATGAGGTCAAATTATGTAGCAAAAGATACTGTAAGGGTTCAGGTATCAGGAAGACTTTATGGTCTTACAATCTATGATGTAAATGATTATCCTACTTGGGAGGAGGTATTTAGGGTAGAGAGGGGAGGCACAGACCTAAAATCTAATAAAGACTATCCCAGTGGAGTTAAAAAGGAAGCTTATAATAAAAATTATTCCTATGATTATACTGTTGGTACAGCTGACCAGTATGGAAAAGCAACTGGAAGGCTAGATAAATATACATTACCCCTGGTAAATGGTTCTCATCCTTATATAACTAATGCTGGAATATTAAAAACAGGCTATGGAGTTAGATTTAAGATAAATACCATAGGAAATAATTTTAATCCTGGTGATAGTGTTTTGATTAAGCCTAGATTTTATTATGTAGACAATCAGGGTGAAAACCGGATGGAGGTTGACTTATATTATAATGAAGCCTTTAATAATAAAAACAATAAGCTTGTTAAGGTTGGAAGTGCATTGGATCTTACTAATATAAAAAGCTATCGATGTGGTAATAATTATCTTGCTATTCCAGACTATAATCTTAATATAATGGCTGACCTTAACAATGTATCCTTAGCAAAATATAAGTGGAGGGGGACCCAGCTATTTACCTATGGTAATATAAGAATCCAATCTCCCCTTATGGTTTATTCAAATACAGACTATTTATTAAATCTCAAATCAATTAGTATATATAAGCAGATAAAAGAAGCAGGCATAAGTGATTTAAATATAATTAATAGGATGCAGACTTACTATGGGGAATATTTCTTGCCATCAGATCTTATGGTTGTAGAGAAGGGCTTTGACGTATATGGATATGCTGCAAGATATGGAGTATCTACCAATGAGGCTTTTTGGCTTAGGGATGGATATCTTATTGTTAATTTTGATATAGTAACAACAGATCATACAGGTAAAGAGAATTTAAGTTATTTAAATAAGGATAAAGAAGGCAGTGGTTACTGCTCTATGTGGAGTCTGGAACAAGGGGTTCCATATAAGGAAAGTTACAATGGACCATCTAGTGAATCTGTCAAATTTAATTTACATCCAGGTGATTTCATGGTATATTATATAGACTGGTCGATTATTGAAGATTATCAAACATATTTGACAAGATAGACAACTGGAATGGAGGAAACATGGCTGTAGGAGATAAAAAGAGAGAAAGAAATACTGTTATAATATTTGCCTTTATAGTTTTATTTATTATATTGGTAATAATGTATTTTGATAAACGTTTAAAGGATAATGAAGAGGCAAAGAATGAGGTTGTCTTTACAGACATCACATTTCAAGTTACAGGATATTATGGTAACATATATTCATTGGATAAGGTACAAAAGGTAGAATTAAAAGATGATTCCCCAACTGTTATAGAACAAATCAGTGGAGTTGCTCAGGATGATTTTAAGAGAGGGGACTTTGAGACAGAAGAGTATGGTAAGTGTAGGATGTATATTCTGAAAGATGAAGGACCTTATATATATATTTACATGGATGATCTTTTAATTGTAATGGATCAATGGGAGAGTGAACAAGCCTATACTGTTTATAATGAATTTTTAGAAGCTATCCAATAAAAAAATCCAGTAGAAGAAAATGAATTTTATAATTTTCTTGCTACTGGATTAAATATTTTAATTTACTCTTTCAATGCCTATATCTTCATCAATACTTTCATCTATATCATATTCTTCAGCTTCATTTATAATTATGTGAATCTTATCGACTCTATTTCTTATAACTGACTTCACTGTGTAGACCACATTGTCTTCAGTAATTGTTTCTCCTCCTTCAGGTAAACGGTCAAGAAGAAAGATTATATGTCCAGCTATAGAATCGTAGTCACTTGATTCTAGATTTAAACCTAGAGCGTCATTAATGTCATATATTTTTGTATTACCATTAACCAAGTATTCGTGTTCCCCAACCAATTGAATAGGTTCTTCTTCATCACTGTCATATTCATCATGAATCTCACCAACAATTTCTTCAAGTAAATCCTCGATGGTAAGTAGTCCTGCTGTTGCACCATATTCATCAAGCACAATTGCAAGGGGGATAGACTGACTTCTCATTTCAATAAGTAATTCTGATGTTTTCTTGAATTCATATGTGAAGTAAGGTTTTCTTAATATATCAATTAAAGAGAAGTTCTCTTTGTTGTCCTCAAAAAAAACCACATCCTTAAGATTTACAATACCAATAATATTATCCCTAGTTTCTGAATAAACAGGCATCCGGGTGTGTTTATTATCGTCGAATTCCTCCATCAGTTGGTCGTAGTCTAAATCCACAGAAACAAAATCCATATCTATTCTAGGTACCATAACATCTTTAGCTACGG
>CAYOAJ010000134.1:0-1671 GCA_964401895.1 uncultured Herbinix sp. | reverse complement strand
GGAGTCTCCAAAATCAACAACATTGTTAAGCATTTCCCGTTCTTCGCTTTCAATAACCCCCTCTTCATGACTGAAATCCAAGATTGTTCGCAGTTCGGTTTCTGTCATGCTAGCCGCTTTAGCATTAGGGTCAATACGCAATAACTTCATTATCAAAAGGGATAACTTGTTAATAAGAAAAATCACAGGAGTAAGAAGCTTTGTTATAAAATAGATAGGTCCTGCAACCTTAAGTGCTATTTGATCAGCGTGAATTGTTGACATTGTCTTTGGGATAATCTCACTAAAGATTAATATTATTAATGTTACAAGTCCAGTTCCAATTCCTACCCATTTGTTACCAAACATTCTGATCACTATAGTGGTGGTTAGGGCAGATGCTGACATGTTAACCACATTGTTACCTATTAAGATAGCACTTAACATTTTACTTGGTTCTTCAATTAGTTTCAAAACTTTATTAGCAGCTTTTACATTATCGTCTGCTAATGCTTTCATACGAAGTTTATTAGTTGTTGTTAAAGCAGTCTCCGAACCGGAGAAAAAGGCTGATAACAGCACTAATACAACTAATATTATAAATTGCATGACGTCACTCGGGTCCAATAAATCATCTCCTAAATTATAAATGTTAATAGTTACATTTTAAAACACAAAAAAAGATAGTATTAATAATCATACTATAATATGCCTTTAACATTGTCAAGCTTCCCTTTTGCTGCCTAGGTAGTATCATTAACTTTATAGCTCTTATGTAACTATGTAAGTATAAATAAGAAGATAAAGCCAGCTAGGATAAATAAAACTAATAGTTTACTCATCCTAGCTGGCTTTTAATAAAGTTGTTTTATACTTTACTTAACATCTATAGTTAAGCTTCCAATATGAACTTCTTTTACCTCTGTAATGTCTATAGGTTCATTGAAAATAACATCATACTCCCAAACTCCATCATTTATTGCCGAACCAGAAATACCAAACTTTCTATATCCTGTATCATCTGTTAAATAATCAATATAATTCTCAAAGGTACTTCTGTTCTCCCCTACAATACTACCATCATCCATTACAATATAAATCTGATCCCAATATGAAATTCCATCTCTATCATTTAGTCCCAAATCAAATGTGTTGTCATATTCACAAATATATCTTAGCCTCAGTGGTGATAACTCTATAGAATTTACCATTTTATTTGCTTCTTCAATATACTTATCATTCTCTCCCCACTCAGGCATTAGTGTAACTTGATTTACATCAAGCTTAATTGAATCAGTCTCCTTATAATTAGCTGTAAATTCCGCTTCCCATAAACCATCAGCAAAAGTGTCTTCGCCATCAATCTCTCTTATTCTAAAATATAATGTTTCACATGGCATGTTACGAGCTTCTCCATCTACTTTTACATCTATATTTGCCGCATAAACTAATGATATTTTGTTATTTTCTTTATCATTATAAACAGAATGGAAACTTCCACTTGTTGTCTGTATATACTCCACGTCATCCACATTTATAGCAGCTGTAGAGATTCCAGAACTCCCCATGTTTGTACCTTTATGGTATCCTTTGTTGTCTTTTGCTGATGATAAATCATTGAATTCCTTTAAGGTTATATAAGCATTAAATTTTCCTTCTTCCTCTTTACTAAAGGAACTTCCGTCTTTTTTT
>CAYOAJ010000133.1:0-5802 GCA_964401895.1 uncultured Herbinix sp. | reverse complement strand
ATTGCCATTCCATCATTAGATAATGTCATATTACTTCCCCATGGATAAGACCTTCCCATTGAGGAGAAATATCCATCACTCTCTATGTTCTTCTCTATGGAAGAAAGATGTCTTTTGAAACTATCTATAAGCTTATTCTTTATTTCATTATCTTGTTTCTCTGCAGTCAAATATGCGTAAATACCATAGAAACTTACCTCTTGCCAACCCAGCCCATTTCTAAGAGAGTTAAAATTAATACTGGCAAGTTTATTTTCATAAGCAGAATCCCCTGTCGTCTTATAAAGCTCACTTAATGCCCAGAAATATTCATCGGTATCTGATGTGTCAGAATATTCCCCTGTGGATATATCACTTGGGTTGCGAAAAACATCTGCACCCTTATTATCTTCCATATAAGCAAAAGCTTTCTTTGCCGAAGCAAGACATCTATCAGCAAATCCTTCATCAAATGGTTTGTATATTCTACCAGCCATGGCCATAACTGCTGCAAAGTCACCTGTTGCAGAATTAGAGATTGGCGAAATATACAGTTGATTTGTTAAGGTCTCTGGCATTACCATACCAGTAAAGTTCTTAGTAGTTACCTTGTGATAAACACCACCAGATTTCTCATCCTGCATCTTCAACATCCACTCCAGCTCATACCTGGCTTCATCCAAGATATCCGGAATACCATTACCACTTTCAGGAATCCCCACATTATCGGAGAATACAGGACCATAATCTTCATATGCAAGCAGGATATCAGCTACAGCTTTTGCTGCTGGAACAATATAACGTCCATAATCTCCAGCATCATGCCAGCCGCCAGATACATCCTTCTTATCTGAAGTCCCATATATTATTGCCTCCTGGCTATGGCAAGCAGGATGGGCAAAGTCCCCTGCATATTCTGCCTCCAAATCACTTCCACAACGTTGTAAATATAACATTTTCACTATATCATTGAAAATGTCATCATATACATTATCAGCGATTGTGAACTCGTAGGATTCACCACTTTTTGCTGCAACTAGTTTATAAGTGCCTGGTTCTTTAATAGGAGAAAAATCACCGTGAGCTACATTTTCTCCCGCTGACGGAGTCTCCACCGCCCCATATATATCACCAGTAAAAACAGCTTCTCCCGTCTCTACATTTACCACATCAAACTTACTATCAAGGCCACTATCACGGAAAATAGCTAGCTTAGTATCCCCAGGACGGTATCCAATCTGATTAATATTAATGTTTTTGCTCATGTCTTCATCCCTCGTTTCTTCTGTCTTAGAATCATCCTTCAAAAAAAGTTCTACGTTGTCAATAAGCACCTTATGACCACCGAGTTGGCCGTCATTGGCATAAAAGCCCAAGTTAAAGCACATTCTTGGTGCTGGGTCAGACTCTTCCTCCATGGTAAATGTATATGTAAAGTGTTGCATTTCATTTGACAGCTCTAAATTTTGCCTTGAAACATATGGTCGATAATCCTCTCCATTAATTTGAATTCTCCAATCCATAGTCCTGTCTACAGAAGAACTCATGTCAAATGAAATCTCATAGACACCATTCTTAAGCAACTCAAAACCATCACAGTGGACCTGGACTCCATGACCTACACTTCCAGTTTCATCAATTGCCACTTCCAGTTGCTCATCTAGGTTAATAGAAATCGTACCTACTCCACCAGACTCCGTGTAAACTCCCCAATTAGAGATTTCCTCATCAAAGTAACCTCCTGGAATTAGGTTCTCACCTTTTTCCTCAAAATCCTTTTTCACAGAATCCTCCTCATCAGAATCCCCTTCTATGCTAGGTGTGACTGTCGGTACTTCTAACCCCTCCTGAATAGTATCCTTCTCTTCATCTTTATCATTCTTAGAGCATCCAGTAATAGATAAAATAATACCAATAACAAATAATAACATCAAAAATTTTTTCATAATTTTTCTCCCCCTTTATGGGACATAGGGACGGATCCCATTCCATTATATGCTATTATGAGTGAGTTTTCAATTGTTTTCTGGGATAGGGACTTCAATTTAGGCATGCCTAAAGACTCCTTTTTTCAAACTATGAATAGCTTAAATTAGTAGAATTGTTTTCATAGGTATGTTATTATATTTTAAATAAAAGCAATATTTGAAAAGTTAGACTCAATCGTTGATATATTTTAACAGGAATAAATATGGAGGTAGCGTGTTGGATGGGATTAAGATAGAGAATCTTTTAGTACTAGAAAATGAATATAAAGTCAAAGCGATAAGGTTATTTGTAGACTCTTTTTATGATATGTATACATCTATCAGTAAAGATAAAAAGGTTTTAAATGACTTTTTCCTAAACTCATTAGATTTCTCCTTGATCTATGTTGCCATATTTGATAATAATATTATCGGTTTTATGGGGATTGCAAATAATAAAAAACGCACTATGCATTTTGACAAAGCAAAGTGTATAGAACTTTTTGGCAAGTTAAAAGGGGGAATTAGCTACTACCAACTGAGAGCCCTCTTGGAAAAACCTAATGTTAAAAATGATACTGACTTATGTATAGATTATATAACAACTGACGAAAACTACAGAGGGAAAGGTGTTGCAACAAAACTTATTGAATATGCTTGCAATAATTTGGGTTATAAGGATTGTTATCTAGAAGTTCTCTCAAAGAACCTTACTGCAAAAAAGATGTATGAACATAATGGATTTGTTGAATATAAAAGAGTATTTAATCCTGTATTGCTAATGGGTGGAGGCAGTATTATTAAAATGAAAAAACAGTTGTAGTATCTAAAAACAAAACTTCAAGTATTCATAATACGCGTTTTTACAAAAAAACTGAGAGCATATTTCAACTCCCAGTTAAGATCAATAATTATTATTCAATTTTTCTTATGATATCTTTTTAAGCTTCTCACTGTGCTCAGCAACAACCTTCTTCAATAATTCAATATCAGCTTTCATACTCTCAGTTTCAAGCGTAGCTTTCTCATAACGTTTAGCAGCGGGTAGGTAGTTTTCTGCAAGTAATTTTATATCTAGTCTGATTTCATTCTCTAAAACTATATTTGTCCTACTAAATCCACTATTCATATCAGCTTCTAATTTACCTAGCTTCTCGTTTAATGGTTTTAATTTTGTATCTAACATTTCAGACAAAGCTAATAGTAATTCATTTTCACTCAAAAAACCACACCCCCTTTATTTTCATTAGAATTATTGTAGCATATAATTGGGTTAAAAGTCTAGGTGATTTTATTTTCTATCTCTATTCATTTGTTTCTTCCTTTGAAGCATCTATTTTTTTAATAATTTCCTTATCATAGAACTTTAATAATTTTTCCTCTACCTCTCCTCGTAACCTTCCCGCATAATCTCCTGCTTGTCTACAAACGACAAATTTGTTTCCATTATAGAATAAAAGTTCACCAGTGCCTGCATCATATGCTACATGTTTAGTATATGAATCTATTGATTTATCATCATCTAATTCCGTGCTCAGGGCATATAAGGTTTTTACATCTAATTCATCTAATACTGCAATAGGCTTAAAGCCTTGCATTAATATTTCTAGCTCATCCGTAAGTTCTGCCATCGTATAAGCTTTTTCATTATAAATATCCCATGATAAATTAAATGAATAAACTCCACCATCAGAATATATAAATTCCCCCCATAACTCACCACGACGATCCGGGTTACTATACTGACTTAATACCAACACTTGATTTTCTGGTACTTCAATCTCCTCTAATTTTTCCGCATCTATATATTCCACTTCTATATTTCCTTCTTTTTTACCACAGCCAGTTAAAGCTACAATTAAAATAAAAAATAATGATATAAATATTAAATTGTAAAGAAAGCTTTTATAGTTTTTTCTCCTCATGATTTCCCCCTTATAAGGTTCTATTATGGCTAGTAAACTTCTTTTGTATATTTGAATATGCTTTGAATCTGGCCCGTAATAAATTTTTTTTTCCTTTTGGATTCCTTAGATAATGAGCACGGAAGCTTTGTTTTTGTGCATTAAGTTCCCTAAGGAACAACTCTACATCCTTCCTTTTAGAGGCAAGACAAGATGGGACAGGATAATATTCCCTTTTTTCAAAAAGGTCCTTTCCATTAGGATATATCTTGGATTATCAATTGGTCCAAATAGTTCTGTTAAGGCCTTGGCATATTCTGTGTTTTCCCTAAGTGTTGCATTTAAAAGAAATGAATCTAATCTTTCACCTTCTTCTTCCGTCATAACACTTACATCTGATGAAATTATTTTTTTTTCAATCATAGCGTTAAGTAGGCCATCTGATATTGAATTAAATCTTGACTGGGGAGTCAACTTATATAATAAGTCATAGCCGTATTTTGAAGAAAGATATACACCTCAAGTTAATAAGACCATTATCCATCTATTAGAAATTAATGGACTACTACTATGTCGGAAAATAGGAATAATAATACGGTCAAAAATAACTGTTATAAATGATAGCAATCCAGAAGAAAATGCTAACAGGGCATTATAATACTTAAAATTCTTTGGTATAACTTTTCTATCTACAAACACTTTCTCTTTGGCCGTTGAACCGTCACTTAAAACTAATGCTTTCTGCCACTTTTCATTAATTAAATCTCGATTTCCTGCCCTATTAAGAACATTGTCATTATATGTATCAACCTCAGACTTACTTAATTTATTCATAGGAATATTAAGTCTTTCTATTCCATTCGTTATTATATTCCCATTCTGGGATAGTCCCATAAATCCAGTAAAACGCTCAGCAAGTTCATCAATCTGTTCTGTAGCAGTGTATTTACCAGTAAATGTGCTGTCCATACTTAGTAAATGCCAGATAGCTGATGTTTTATCAGGCTTATCTTTTAGATAGCGAATTGCTCTTCCACGCATTTGATTAGAAGTCACATATGATCTGACTGTAGTTGCCAATATTAAAGAATTAATCCATGGTGCATCCCATCCTTCTCCTAGATATGCTACAGTGCCTACAATAATTTTTATTTTTCCAAATGCAGTATAATCACGTACTAGAGATAGTACATTTGCCTTGCTTTGCCCTGGTCCATCTGTCTCCTTTGCTTCAAAAACTATATCCTCTGACATTTCAATATGATTTCCTGTCAGTAAGCATATGTTTTTAAAGCCCTTCTTCTTTAAACGCTTGAATATTGGTACTGCACCTATTTCATTCTCAGCATCTTTTTTTATATAATCTGTAAGAATTAAAAGTCTTAATTCATCACCAGGTTTTTCCGATTCACTACGGACAATATCATCAATTGCTTCAAACTTACCCTGGCTTTTAATAAGAATTTTATTTATCTTTTTTGATTTGTCTAAGTATAATTTATTTCCTCTCATAAGCGAGTCTCGCTTCAATCTAGCTATAATAGACTTTTTGCAATTATTATCCACAACATTGGGATCCAGAAAAAGATATCCTTGTAAAAACTTTTACATCCAATAAATGTTTATCTTTGGTAACACTTCAAATGTATCCATAAGTCTTTTCAAGTTTTTCTTTATTTC
Source organism: uncultured Herbinix sp. (assembly GCA_964401895.1). Classification (GTDB taxonomy): domain Bacteria; phylum Bacillota; class Clostridia; order Lachnospirales; family Lachnospiraceae; genus Mobilitalea. Next base: position 272 of record CAYOAJ010000133.1, on the reverse strand, counting down.
AATATTTACTTCTTTACAATAAACTAAAAATCCTGTTAAGTAATCTGGGTACTCCAAAAACACTTCCCATTCATCAAGTTGCTCTATTTTACTTCCATCAAACAAGAGCTTTCTTGACTTCTTATGAAAAATAGGATGACCTTCTACTGACTTTTTTAAATCATCGTTGGACATAAGCCATGTCGTAAATTCTTTGCTTGTTTCCTTTATCTTTCTGATTTTGCTACGTTCTGTTTCCACTGGCAAGCATAGTGGATAGGCTATACTAAATA
>CAYOAJ010000132.1:0-5808 GCA_964401895.1 uncultured Herbinix sp. | reverse complement strand
CAAGTGTAGAAATATTTATTTCTGTAAAGTTTCCACCAGTTACCATGAGAACACATCCAGAAATGTTTAACAAGAGTGCAATATACTGATATCCTCTAAGCTTCTCTTTGAAAAATATAATAGCCATTATAGCAGTCCAAACAGGAGCTAAATACATAAGAATTGTTGCTGTTGCAACTCCTACTAAAGTCATACTTGTGTCCAAAGCCAATTTGAAAATTCCTTTTGTTAAAACACCTAATAAAGCACTATACATTAGACCCTTCTTAGAGATTTTCAGTCCATCTATACCTTTTTTAAGTAATATATATATAACTTAAGGTATAAATGCTAAGAAATGACCTGTAAAAGCAGTCATCAGGGAAGATGCACCATTCTCACTCATTTTAGTTACAAAAAACCACCAATTCCCCATAATGAACCTGCTAAAGCAACATATAAGTAACCTTGTAGCGTTTTCCTCTTTTCCATGTCAACATCCTCCATCAAATTTTTCTAATTGTAAAATAAATATATCTAATCTCCTATCCAGAAATACAAAAGTCCTCTCTCGCCCTCAGGCAGTTCAACATAAAAACTGTTTAGAGTCCGATCCTCTGGGTTAACATAAATATCTAGGATTTTAATCTTAATCGCCTCAAATTCTCTTAAGCTTTCTGGATTCCAGTCCACATACTCATGATGGTTATCAGGTTTATTATCTAGAGGCAGAAAATAAGCAGTTCCATCAAGCTCGTAGTCCTTCCCTATATATTGTTCTACATCATGATTGGTTATGCTATATCTACCATCCTTAAATTCTCCCCATGCAGAAAAGAACTGTGGTTTAAAGTAATTAGCCTTATGGAACCATGAGATGAATTTTCCCTGTCCATCCATTACTGCTCCTCGATCTATTACTCCTAACCGGTATAAGTCTTTGCCATCATATCGATAGAATATAAAACAAGGATCTCCGCTTGGTCCATCATCAAAAATAGCAATTTCATAAAAGCTATCCCTAGTATCTATATCAATAATATGCATTTCACCGAATGGGCTATCTAGTTCTAATGGCACTTTTATATCATTTACTTCTATATAGCCACCATCCATATAATCTGCCTTTAATAAAGCATCTATCTTATCTACTTGACCATCCCCATTCAAATCATACTCACCTTGGATATGATAAGAAGGTAGGTAGGGCTGCATTTCTTCCCCATCTACACTTTCTAAAACATAGTCTTGGATATAGTTATCCATTTGTGAAAAGTTTTCAATATACACTCCATTATCCACAATAACTTCTTCTGCTGGCTCCTGGCTATTTGAGGGTTCTTCCTCTACTGGGTCTTGGCCAACTAATTCAGATTGATTTTCATTAGAATCCTTATCTTCTGGATTTGATAAAAGCCCTACTCCAATCACAATTGCAAATATTAATGCTATTAATATTACCCAAAAGGCAGGCTTTTTATAATTCAAGACATTTTTAATCCTAGCTTTTACACTCCCCTCTCCAAAAGCAAGGGGGCTAGCATTAATGAAACTCTTCTCTGTATTAAGGGTTAATAAGGAATTGGCATAAGGTTTTTTAATCTTAGAGCCCATCTGCTTCAAAACTTTTTCGTCACAGGAAAGCTCCATATCCTTGCTCATTAACCTAAATGCAATCCACACAAGAGGGTTAAACCAGTGGAGAGCTAATATAAAGAAAGCTAGAACTTTAATTATATGGTCTTTCCTTTTTATATGGGTCTGTTCATGGAGAATAATATAGTCCTGTTCTTCCTTAGTCAATCCCTCTGGTAGATAAATCTTCGGATTAACAAAACCAAGTACAAAAGCTGTTCTTATATTCTTAGCTTCAAAAATGTTCTTCTCTATTAATCGTGCCCCTTTAAGGCGCTTTTTAATTATTAAAATAGATACAAAGCTATAAATTAATAGAGACATTATTACAAAAATCCAGACATAGGCTCCTACTTCCAGAACAATCTGACTAGGATCTGCACTTGCCCCAAGAGTTGGTTCAGGAAGCAAGTTATTTATAATTGTATTAACTTCGCTGTTACTCCCTCCTACATTCATCTGAGGACTTATACCGGGCTGTGGACTTTGCTGGCTGATTCTTTGGTAAGAAATATTGCCAACATTAGTCTTAGATGGTATAAGGCTAAAGCTACTTTCAAATGTAAATGGAATAAGCAGTCGAAAAGCAACTACAATCCACAATGCATAAGAGATAGCTTTTGGAGCTTTTTTAAGCAATAGTCTAACAAGGATGACAATTAAAATTACATAGCTTGCCGTAAGGCTCATATCTAAAACACTTAGAAATAATCTACTCATCACTAGGCCCCCTTGTGCTCATCAATTAATCTTTTCAGCTCCTCTGCTTGGCTGTCACTTATTTTCTTACCAGCAATAAAAGCTGTTAAAAACTTAGGCAAGGATCCACCAAATGTATCTTCAACAAATTTAACGCTTCGCTTAGCATTGTATTCATCCTTAGTGAGAATAGATGAAACAATTGCATCTTCATTTTTGAAAATACCTTTTTTACATAGTTTTTTAAGCACAGTATATGTGGTGGATTTCTTCCAGTCCATCTCATCTTCAGCTAGCTTCACTAAATCACTAGAAGCTATAGGTTCATTCTGCCAGATAATATCTGCAAATTCTTCTTCTCTTTCTGTAAGTTTATATATTTTCATAAATAAACCTCCTTAGTCTATACTTTATCGACCTGATGTTATCAGTCTATGTCATATAGACCAATCTGTCAACAGAAATTTTATAAATTTATCCAAAATCTTTTTTTAATTAGATCTTCAACAAGAATCTTCCTCTCAAAAATTCCGCCGTTGTTAAGGATCACCTTCTCGCTTGCATAATTGTCTTCATCACAAGTAATTAAAACTCTACTTATATTTAGCTTTTTGCAATTAAGGAGACTTTGTCTCAGCATTTCTGTTGCATAACCTTTATTTCTTTCACTTGGCCGAACATAATAGCTTATATGCCCGCCCCATATGCTCAGTAATGGATGATTAATGTGATGCCTTAAATCAATCACTCCAACAATCTTTTTATCCCTCTTGCGGACTGCAACATATATATCTGAAGGAACCATATTAGCAGGACAAGTTAGTTGAGAGCTTAGCAAAGTAATTGTATCTATCCATTCTTTAGGGTCTTTGCAAGCTATAAGATTAGCAAACCCTTCAAACTCATCTTTTCCTCTCAAGCTAACTATCTCTTGACGAAAGTCCCATATCTGATCTTGGTATTTCATTGTTGGTTTTACTAATTTAATTTTACTCATTAATTTTATCTCCCTATCACTTTATTATCTTACTCTAGTTCCGGTGGTATTATAAAGTATTTAGGTATGTGTAGCCTCATGTTTTGCATCATAGTTTGGGCATCTATAGCATATTCTTTATAACCAAAAGGGCCTATGATATTATAATCTGGATCTGAAACTATATAATAAACATTATCCCCTAGTTCCCAATAACCCTTTATCATTGCTGAGTGACCAATCTCACTATCAAATTGATTAAACATTACATATAATACATTTCCCTCGTCCAGGTAACCTATCATTTCATCTAAAACCACATCATAAGTGACTTCAAAGTTCAAATCATATTGCTCCATTACATTTTCAGCCAACCCATCAGTCCAAGGTAATCCATCTATTAAGTTTTCATTCCTTAGTTCTTCTGTTGATGGTACATTATCAAGCCCTTGATATAACATGGACATCTCAATACAGGCTGGCATACAGTTCATATCACTATGTTCACCTGACTCCTGTTGATTTACATGCCATTCATAAGGACGTTCATTTAAAACAATCTTCTCTTCAATAAGATTTTGTTCGATTCCTTCATAGCCTTATCTATATATGGCAGCATGCGAATACTATCATCACCACCTATACATGAAAAGATGGCTTTAATATCTGGGTTTTTAAATGCATCCATTAAATCTTTGGCCCTTGCTTGTGGATGCTTGTAAATGTAGTCTGCCCCCTTTAATGTATGTTGCATTTCAATAACCTTTAGACCAAAAACTTCTTCTAATCTCTGCTTTCCTAATTGATATTTCCACAATAGATCTGGATCCCCTGCACCACCCCAGGATAGGCTTACAATTGTAACTGTATCCCCTGCTTTTAGCTTGTTTGCTTTTGTTAACTTCATAACTCCCCCTGTTTTTTATTAGAATTCCTATTGGGACTCCTCTTATGTACATCCCTTAGTTTACGCGGTAATAGTCGTAAGTTCCAAGTTTTCCATCCTCTAGTAAGTCATATAAAATCATACCAAGATCTTCTTTGTCTCCCCATCCAGGCATTTCCCATAGTATTTTTGCCTTAGGTCCCTCTACTTCCAATATTGATTCTTTATTAAAACTTTTTTCTAGAAAGTCTCTAGTATCTTCTGTGGTCCATTCTCCTTTTAACACAATAATAGCTTCATACTCATACCCTATGGCAAAGCCTTTTTCATCAATATACCCATTAAATTCTTTATTTTTGTTCATCTATTTTCTCCTTTCATTGGCTACTCTCTTTAGTATCTGTCTATATTATACCAAATGTTATATATAGAATTCCACCCCATCAAATGATATTGACAAGAGTCTATATGATATTTATAATTATAGCTGTTGTAATGTTTAGATATGAAAGGAGCAAAAACATGCCCATTAAACTTAAACCTAAATGTACAGTATGTGACATGGACAAGATTTTCTTTGAAGAGGATGTAGTCGAAGTTAAGAACTGTTATATATGTGGAATAGAATTTGAAGCTGATTCAACTTGTGATAACACTCATTATGTTTGCCATATGTGTAGACAAAAGGATGCAAGGGAAGCCATAATAAGCCACTGTCTACAAAGTGATGAAAAGCAACCTTATCCGTTAATGTTAGAGCTTATGGAATTACCCGAAGTAGCTATACATGGTCCCGAACACCACCTCTTACTTACCGCTGCTTTGCTTACAGCTTATTGCAATGAAAATGACAGTTCTTCCGATTTGTCAGATATGCTAGATGAGGCAAACCAACGGAGTATGCACGTACCTGGTGGCGCTTGCGGTGCTTGGGGTATATGTGGTGCTGCAATTGGAAGCGGTATATATATGAGTATTATTACAGAGTCTCAGCCACTGGCAGCTGAGGAATGGCAAATTACAGGCCAATTAACCGCCCGATGTGCAAATGCAGTATCTCATGAAGGTGGTCCAAGGTGTTGTAAAAGGGATAGCTTTTTATCAATTATAGAAACTATTGAATATAGTAATGATATCTTGAATACTCGCTTTGATGCTCCAGACCATATTACCTGTGAGTTCTATCCCAACAATAAAGAATGTAAATTAAAAGATTGCCCTTTCTTTCCTACAAGAAGCAAGGCAAAGTAATTGATCTTATAAATGATTTTCCCATTTGCCATTTACCTTTTTGGAATCAAGATTAATGTCTAAAGTATAATAATATTGCTTTGGCCAAGTGGCAAATATTGATTTATCATTTACCACAATTTTATGTGTAAATAGGTGGACATTTGCTTTCCACCCCTTGTTAAAGTTACATTTGAAACGTACATTGGATGAATCTATCTGCTCCATGCTAAATTCACCTTTGATGAATCCCATACCATTATCAGTAGAAATATTAATGATACCTTCTTGTGCCTTCATTAAGTTTAAACTTGGCTTAAATCTTATGTAGGTTGTGTCTGATTTAATGTAAGATATTTTACCCTTACTAGTAAATTGATAAACAATATCATCTAAAATATAT
>CAYOAJ010000131.1:0-5812 GCA_964401895.1 uncultured Herbinix sp. | reverse complement strand
AAGTTTAAGGATTTAGGTTTGTTAATAGTTGATGAAGAACAACGTTTTGGTGTTAGCCATAAAGAAAAGATAAAACAAATGAAAAAGAATGTGGATGCCTTAACTTTAACCGCAACCCCAATACCTAGAACCCTTCATATGAGTTTAATTGGGATTAGGGATATGAGCATATTAGACGAACCTCCTGTGGATAGGTTACCTGTTCAAACCTATATAATGGAGCACAATGAAGAAATTATTAGGGAGGCTATTAATAGGGAGCTTGCTAGGGATGGCCAGGTGTATTATGTCTTTAACCGTGTAAAGGGAATAGATGACGTTACAAGTATGGTTTCAAAGCTAGTACCAGAAGCTAATGTAGCATATGCCCATGGACAAATGAGTGAAAGAGCTATGGAAAAGATAATGTATGATTTTATCGCTGGTGAAATTGATGTTCTTGTTTCTACAACCATTATAGAAACTGGCCTAGATATCTCTAATGTTAATACAATTATTATTGATGACGCTGACCGTATGGGGCTTTCACAACTTTATCAGTTAAGAGGCCGAGTTGGTCGTTCTAACCGAACATCCTACGCCTTTTTAATGTATAAGAGAGATAAGATGCTTAAAGAGGTGGCAGAAAAGAGATTACATGCTATTAAGGAATTCACAGAATTAGGTTCTGGTTATAAGATAGCCATGAAGGACTTGGAGATACGTGGTGCAGGTAATATTCTAGGAGCAGAGCAAAGTGGCCATATGGAAGCGGTTGGCTATGATATGTATTATAAGATGTTAAACCAAGCTATTAAGCACATACAAGGGGATACAACAGAAGAAGACAGGTTTGAGACAATGGTGGACATGGATATGGATGCATTTATTCCTTCTACTTATATAAAAAATGAAGTTCAAAAGATCGACATCTATAAAAGGATTGCAGAAATTGAAAATGAAGAAGAACTTATGGATATGCAGGAGGAGCTTTTAGACCGTTATGGAGACCTGCCTATTGCTGCGGACAACCTGCTTAATATTGCTCTTATTAAATCCACTGCTAATAAAATGTATATTAAAGAAGTGGTTCATAAAAATGATAAAGTTAAGTTGTATATGCACCCGCAAGCTAAGATTGATTTAAATAAGATTCAGGATCTAGTAGAGAAATTCCATGGGGATCTTGAGTTTGTAAGCCATGGAAAAGTTCACTTTTCTTATAAATTACCTAAGAAGAAAAAGGGACAGAAACATAATAGAGAAATCTTTGATAGTATAATGAGGCTATTAGAAGAATTTAAGGAAGAGCTACTATAATAGCTTGACAAGGAGGGGTATCAATGATGAGAAAGAGATTAGATATTTCAAAACATTTAAAATATATAAAGATATTATTAGCAAGCCTAACTTTTGCTTTGCTACTTACTGGCTGCCGTTCGGCGGCTGAACGTAAGGAGCTTACTAACTATATTGGGGAGAGTGTGGCAGGATTTCAAAGGGGAACTAAAACTTCTTTATCAGAAACCGATAATAAGGTTTATTCTCTGGAAAATAGACTTCAACTAATGGCCCCTAATGGCAAAATAAAGTCTATGAGTTTGTTTGATGGGGAAGACGAATTTACCATCTTAGGTTTAAGTGTAGGAATGAGTAAGATAGAAGCAGATGAAATTTTAGAAGATTATGTTAAATCTTACAATTCAAGGACAGTTTCAAATCAGGGGATTGTATATGTTTATCTTATTGATAATAGTGAGTTATATGTGACTTATGATTTAGGCAATGAGAAGATAATAGAAATATCCTATTATGACTATAAGACGTCAGATAATGAGATTCCTAATTTGGAAGATACTGTTAATGGGGAACTTATAGCAATTATTGGAGAGACGAAAGTTTTTTATAATGAAGCCATGGTCTACCTAAAATCTGTACAAGATAATTATGAAAGTGAGTACGGAGAGGAAATCTGGGAGGTTGATCTTTATGGTGATGGTAATAGCTTCTGGGAGATTATTAAAGGGGAAGTTATTGATCAGATAAGTCAGTTGAAGATAATTAAGGAAATGGCAGCTGAATATGAGGTTGAGTTAAACGGAGAAGAACTGGCAGAGGCAAGAATCTATGCTAAGGAACATCTACAAGGATTATCAGATAGGGATATAGATAGGTATCACATTAGTCTTGAATTATTGGAGAAAGTTTATCGTGATAATATCCTTGCTGAAAAAACATATGAAAGTGTGACCATCAATGTAGATACTGACATTCCAGATGATGACGTTCGGCAGATAACAGTATGGGATATCTTCCTGAAGGGATCGGGAGCTGAGGACAGAGCAAAAGCTGAAGACTTATTAGAACAAGCTAAAGAAACTGAAGATTTTTATTCACTTGCAGAGATTAATACAGAAGCAGAAAATATAGAATATACATTTGGAAAGGGTCAAGGCCCTGAGGAATATGGACAAGTTTTTGAGGATGCAGCATTTGCTCTTAAGGAGGGCCAAGTCAGTGACCTTGTTGCTACAAGAGGAGGCTGGCATATCATCTACAGTCTATTAGATTTTAATGAGGATGCAACAATTCAGATAAAGGAAGACATTATTGAGGAGAGGCGGTTGAAGATGTTTGCAGACCGATATAAAGAATGGTCATCTCAACATGATGTCATAATTAATAGCCAGGCCTGGGAATCAATTTCATATTAAAATTAATTAAACTATATTAATAAAGATGTCCCTTATTTGATAGAAGTTAAGCTATCAGATAAGGGACATCTTCATGGTTTCTTTTAATATATATTAATAATTATATAAATTTTCTGAAGGGTAAACAGCATCACAAGTAACATTAACGCCAAGCTTTCTTAGAATATGCTCGTCATTCTTATTTAAGATTGATGTGCTGTGGGCTTGAACTCCTTTAAGAAGAGATAATTTATCGTAAGCTAGTTGTGCTGTTGGATTAGTTACTGCACTTATGCTTAAGGCTATTAATATTTCGCTTGCATTAAGATAGGTGACTTTACTGTTTAAGACATTCTCTTTTAGATTTCGTATTGTGTCTAAAATCATGGGAGAAAGTAAGTAGATCTCATCAGCAATTCCTGCTAAGTACTTAATGCTATTTAATATGGTAGCAGATGAGGAATCCATTGTTGCAGAACTTTTGCCAGTTATAAACTTTCCGTCGTTTAGTTGGAAGGCAATAACAGAGATAATTTGGTCACTGTCATTGTTCTTATTTAATTTACTTGCATATTCTCTAGCAGGAACCACACACTCACGGTCTTCTTGTTTTAATTCAACTTCTTCCATAATTAGCTTCATTCGATTAAGGGATTCTTCGTCTAGAAGGCCTTTTTTATAATCACAAACGGTTGAAAAATATCGCCTAATAATTTCTTGTTTACAAGCCTCTACTACAACGTCATCATCTGTAATACCCCAACTTATACGGTTGACACCCATGTCAGTTGGTGAGTTATATATAGAGGGTTTCCCGGTTATTTTCTCAATAGTTCTTTTTACAACAGGAAACATTTCTAGATCTCTATTATAACTAACTGCAACTTCTTGATATTTTTCATAATGAAAGTTGTCAATGGTAGTGACGTCTTTTATGTCGATAGTTGCAGCTTCATAGGCAATATTTAAGGGATGTTTAAGTGGTTTATTCCATACAGGAAAGGTCTCAAACTTAGAATAGCCAGCAAGTTGACCTCTTTTATATTCGTGATAAAGCTGACTTAAACATGTAGCTAGCTTACCACTACTGGGGCCTGGAGCTGTTACTACTACAATAGGTTTAGAAGTTTCTATATATGGATTAGAACCATATCCATCTTCACTTACAATAGTATCTATATCAACTGGATAACCAGGAATTTCCTTGTGGGTATAAACCTTAATATTTTGTCTTTCTAACTTGTTAATAAAAACTCTTGTAGCAGGTTGATTGTGATATCTAGTTATAACAACGCTATTGACTTCTAGCTCATAACGCCTAAAGTCATCTAGTAATCGCAATACCTCCATGTCATATGTTATGCCAAAATCTCCTCGAACTTTGTTACGTTCTATGTCTCCAGCGTGTACACAGATAATTATCTCTACCTGGTCTTTAAGTTTCTGGAGTAGTTTGATTTTGGCATTTTCATCAAAACCGGGCAAAACACGTTTTGCGTGCTTGTCGGCTACTAATTTGCCACCAAACTCTAGGTATAGCTTATCATAATTGTTAACTCGTTCAAGAATATATTTGGATTGTTCTTCCATATATAGTTGTGGATCAAATCCGATCTTCATATGGAGCCTCCTTATTATTGATTATAAAAAAATCATGCTAACTTTAATACATATTCTATGATAAGCTAAAATAGCAAAATGTCAAACAACTTTATCTATAAATATTTTTCTTCTAAATCTACTAGGATTTCAAGGTATTTTATCCTGTTTTCTTCCCCTTCAGGGCTAGCCTCGAATTCTTTGGTTTTTTGATTTACCTTTTCTAATATATCTTCTGATAGTTCTCTTTTAGCAAATGTATATACAACCCCGTCTTCTTTCTCAATGTGCCTTGTAAGGTGATTAGAATATCCAACAGCATTGGCAATTACATCTATAATACTTTCTTCCTTGCCAGCCTTTAAACTTTCTAGAGCATCCTCCAGATCTCTTATTAATAATCTTCCGTAATCATGTTCAACTAGCATACCGTGGTTAATTAGCTTATCACTTGCAGGGCCAAGATGTTCAACCATTTCGTTAAATAAAAACTTTTCCTCTTTGCCATGGTGGTGGGCATCTGCATAGGTACGAATAAAATCAATCATTTGATAAAAGTCTTGATAAATAATTCCTTCTCCTTTATATAGGCCATAGCAGGCCTTACGTACAAGGGTTAACATACGGAGAATGTTTTGATGTTCTTCCATCATTAATTTAATACTATCCATATTTTCCTCCTATTTTTAATATTATTTTAGATAATTTAGCCTATATGGCTTCGATTTTATACAAATCAGAGTTTGTCTTAGTAAATCTGAAATCATAGTCGGCAGTTAGGCCTTCCATCCAGGCATGCCTAAGATCATAATAGATATTAATGTCTCCGCCAATCTCTTGCCAGTATTGTTCATGAACACATAGGTTTCTCTTCCAGCTTACAAGGGAATCTGTATTATCTAGCAATTCATTTGCCCTATCACAGGGCATACCGTCCAGTAGACATTCAGATGATAGCTTATATAAATCCTTAGCAGTTGGGCTACTTCCTACTAGCTTTTGTCCTTCTTTTTCACCACTTGCCTTAAGAATGGATTTCAACTTATTTAGATTAGTCTGATCCTCTTCCAACAATTTAGTAATAACATAAGCATATTTATATTCTACTTGAGATACTCTCTCTTGTAGCCAACCGTGAATATTAGATTGGTCAATAATTTCATCTAAGGGTCCCTCTTCTAGTGAGCCATAAAGCTTATTAGCTTCCTCTTTTAGCTGAAGGCCAGCCTGGTCGTAAGACTTATATATATCATTAAGGATTGAATCTTGATGTTGTATCTTGTTATATAGCCAATAATGTATTGGTCCTAAAAATGCACTCATAATCATGCTCCTTTTCTTTTTAAATGTATTATATATAAACAGCAGGTTTAAGCTTGGGGGGGAGGGTGCCTAAACCTGCTGTTATTTTATTTTAAGGGGGATTAAGCTTTATTTATATTAATAAATATATTAGCCTACAAATAATTCGATGTCTTCTTCCACTGTTCCAATTCCTGAGATTCCAAAGTTTTCAACAAGAACATTTGTTACATTTGGAG
>CAYOAJ010000130.1:3513-5826 GCA_964401895.1 uncultured Herbinix sp. | reverse complement strand
GGGAGGAGAAAGGCTAGGAATCTATTTCTTAGAAACTGGGGCTTCTATGAGGGCTTCAACTGTAACTTATGACCGTGCTCACTCTTCAATTGCTGAAGCTGATCCTGAAGATTTTGATTTTGATGCAATATTTAAGGATGCAGACTGGTTCCATTTTACTGGAATTACTCCTGCTATAAGTGATAAAGCTGCAAAACTAACTGAAGAAGCTCTTAAGGCTGCAAAGCGTCATAATCTAACAGTATCAGTAGACCTTAACTACAGAAAAAAACTTTGGACTCCTGAAAAAGCACAAGCGGTTATGACTGACCTTATGCAGTACGTTGATGTTTGTATAGGTAATGAAGAAGATGCAGATAAAGTTCTAGGTTTTAAGCCTGGAAACACTGATGTAACTAGTGGTGAATTAGAGCTTTCAGGTTATAAAGAAATTTTCAAGCAAATGATTGATAAGTTTGGCTTTAAATATGTTGCAAGCTCCCTTAGGGAAAGTTATTCTGCATCAGATAATGGCTGGTCAGCTTGCATATATGATGGTAATGAATTTTATCATTCAACTAAGTATGATATAAGAATCGTAGACAGAGTTGGAGGAGGAGACTCCTTTGCATCTGGATTGATTTGTGGTTTATTAGATAAGAAGCCTATGAAAGATGCTTTGGAATTTGGAGTTGCTGCATCTGCATTAAAGCATACTATTCCTGGGGACTTCAATATGGTATCAAGAGAAGAAGTGGATGCCCTTGTAGGTGGAGATGCATCTGGTAGGGTACAAAGATAATATTAGATTTAAACTTATAATTATTATAGGCACTGTTCAACATTAAGAATAGTGCCTTTAAAATTTTATAATAAAGTTCTTGACAAAGCATTATTTATTAGATATACTTTCACCTGTAAAGAAAATCACTTTACAGGCGGTGTTTTTATGAAAGAGATTAACTTACAACTTGATGAATTGGATGAAATCCATCACTTATCAATATTATATGATTTTTATGGCAACCTACTTACTGAGCGAAAAAAGAAAATTTTTGAAGACTATGTATTAAATGACCTATCCTTAAGTGAGATTGCAGATAAAATGGGAATCAGTAGACAGGGTGTCCATGATATAGTTAAGAGATGTACAAAAGAATTAAGGGATTATGAAGAGAGTCTTAAGCTTGTTGACAAATTCAAATCCATTAGAGAAAAATTGAATCAGATTAAGGATATATCTAGCTCTGTACAGGAGAGTAAAGATCTATCCCAGTTGCAGAATATAGAACCTATTGTAAATGAGATTTTAAAGGAGCTGTAACCAATATGGCGTTTGATAATCTATCTGATAAACTACAAAGCGTATTTAAAAATTTAAGGAATAAAGGAAGACTAACTGAGGCTGATGTTAAAGCTGCCTTAAGGGAAGTTAGATTGGCCTTATTAGAAGCTGATGTTAACTTTAAAGTTGTTAAGAAATTTGTTGACTCTGTAAAGGAAAGAGCAATAGGGCAAGATGTACTTAATAGTTTAACCCCAGGACAGATGGTAATTAAGATTGTAAATGAAGAATTAGTTAAGCTACTAGGGGAAGAAACAGTTGAAATCAGCCTAAAAGCTAGTAATGAAATCACTGTTATTATGATGTGCGGCTTGCAGGGTGCAGGTAAGACAACTACTGCAGTTAAGCTTGCTGGTAAGCTAAAATCTAAGGGTAGAAAACCATTATTGGTTGCCTGCGATATATATAGACCAGCAGCTATAGAGCAATTGAAAGTAAATGGTGAAAAACTTGGAATAAGTGTATTCTCCATGGGTGATAAGCATAAGCCACTGGATATCGCTAAGGCTGCAATGGAACACGCCCAAAAGAATGCTTACAATGTTGTAATTTTAGATACCGCTGGTCGACTTCATATTGATGAAGACATGATGGAGGAACTTGGCGGGATTAAAGAAAATATAGATATACACCAAACAATACTTGTTGTGGATTCCATGACTGGTCAAGATGCAGTAAATGTGGCTGAAAATTTCCACGAAAAACTAGAGATTGATGGAGTAATTCTAACTAAGTTAGATGGTGACTCTAGGGGTGGTGCATCACTTTCAATTCGTGAAGTTACTGGCCGACCTATCCTATATGTAGGAATGGGAGAGAAACTGTCAGATTTGGAGCAGTTCTATCCAGATAGAATGGCTTCTCGTATCCTTGGCATGGGTGATGTTTTAACCTTAATTGATAAGGCTGAGGAAGCTTTTGATGATGAAAAAGCCAAAGAAATGGAAAGAAAGTTTAAAAAGGCTGAATTTGATTTTAATGATTTTTTA
>CAYOAJ010000130.1:0-3503 GCA_964401895.1 uncultured Herbinix sp. | reverse complement strand
TGCTGGAGCGCAACTAAAAGATGTTGAAATTGATGAAGGTGCTCTAGATAAAACAAAGGCCATAATATTTTCTATGACTGAGGAAGAAAGAACCCGTCCTGATATTATAAATCTTTCAAGAAAGAAACGTATTGCAACAGGGGCTGGAGTAGAACTATCTGCTGTTAACTCCCTGGTAAAGCAGTTTGAACAATCAAAGAAGATGATAAAACAATTTTCTGGTATGATGGGTGGAAAAGGTAGCAGAAAAGGCAAATTCAAGATGCCTAAGATGCCCTTTGGATTATAATTTTTATATTTAATGTTATGCATTTTATAGCATTTATATATATATTTACATTTAGATTATTAAGGAGGTGACAGATGTGGCCGTAAAAATTAGATTAAAAAGAATGGGAAGAAAGAAAGCTCCTTTTTATAGAATAGTTGTTGCAGATTCTAGGGCACCAAGAGATGGTAGGTTTATCGAAGAGATTGGAACTTATGATCCAAGCCAAGAGCCAAGCTCTTTTAACGTAGATGAGGATGCAGCTAAGAAGTGGATTGCAAATGGAGCAAAACCTACTGATACTGTAGGTAAAATTTTCAAAAAAGCTGGTATTCTATAATATATTCGAATTTCTTTCCAATTGTTTGGAGGTTGTGAAATGAAAGAATTAATAGAACTTATCGCAAAATCATTAGTGGATTATCCTGAACAAGTTGTGGTAACAGAGGATGATAGTGATAGAGCTATCAAAATAGAATTGAAAGTTGCCTCAGAAGATATGGGTAAGGTTATCGGCAAAAAAGGTCGTATAGCGAAAGCCATTCGTACAGTTGCAAAAGCAGCTGCAACAAAGGATGATAAAAAAGTAATAGTTGAAATTGTAGAGTAAACTATTCTTACACTTTATAACTTTAGGAGGCTTTATGTTATGTCTAACGGACATAATAGTATAAGCCTCTTTTTGAAAAGGAAGGATTATATGGATAATTATCTAAGAGTAGGGCTTATTGCTAAAACCCATGGAGTTCGCGGGGAGGTAAAGGTCCATCCAACAACAGATGACCCTAAACGTTTTGATGACTTAGAAGAAATATTACTTGATACAGGTAAAGATTTGATTAAGCTTGACATTCAATCTGTTAAATATTTTAAAAATTATGTCATCCTAAAATTTAAAGGTATTGATAATATTAACGACATAGAAAAATACAAGGGCAAGGATCTTCTTATTAGTAAAGAGAATGCTGTTCCCCTAGAAGATAATGAGTTCTTTATCCATGATCTGATTGGCTTAGAAGTGGTTACAGAAGATGGAGAAAGTCTTGGAATCTTAAATGATATACTAACAACTAAGGCCAATGATATATTTGAAGTTAAAAGAGAAGATGGAACAGAAATTTTAATCCCTTCAATAGAAGAATGTATACTTGATATAGATTTAGAACAGAAGAAGATAAAAGTTCATTTACTTGAAGGGTTAATATAAGAACATTCTATTAATAATGAAGGAAAAAGATCGGAAAGGATAATGACTAATGAATTATCATGTGCTTACTTTATTTCCAGAAATGATACTTCAAGGATTAAACACCAGTATTACTGGGAGGGCTATAGACAATAAACTTATTAATGTAAATGCTCTTGATATAAGAGATTTTTCTGATAATAAGCATAAAAAAGTTGATGACTATCCCTATGGTGGTGGTGCTGGTATGGTTATGCAGGCAGAGCCTATTTATAAGGCCTATGGATATCTTGTAAACCATATCAAATTAAATAAATCCGACAAAGAAAATCATAAAAGTCCCAGGGTTATATATGTTACTCCCCAAGGAGACCTATTTAATCAAAATATGGCAGAAGAACTATCTAAGGAAAAAGACCTGATTTTCCTATGTGGTCATTACGAAGGTATTGATGAAAGGGTTCTTGAACTGATTGTAACAGATTATGTGTCTATAGGAGACTATGTGTTAACAGGGGGAGAGTTACCAACAATGGTAATGATAGATGCAATCTCCCGTCTTATACCTGGTGTCCTTAGCAATAAAGCATCTTCTGAATTTGAATCTTTACAAGATAACTTACTAGAATACCCTCAATATACAAGACCAGAAGTCTTTATGGGACGGAGGGTGCCCCCTGTACTTCTAAGCGGTCATCATGCCAATATTGATAGATGGAGAAGAGAGCAATCAATAATTCGTACCTATGAGAGACGCCCTGATTTGTTGCAAGATGCTAAACTAACAGAAGAAGAGCGAGAATTCCTTTCCAAAATAATCTTTAATAATAAATAAAAACCCTTGCAATTTTTTTGTTTATATGATAAAATTTCTAATTGTGAGATGTGAAATAGATGGTCCTCTAATACAAACTAATTTTGATATTAAGAACATCTAATAAAATAGGAGGTCACAAAAATGCATGATATTATTAAGAATATCGAAGCTGAACAGATGAAGAAAGAAATAACACCTTTCAATCCTGGTGATACAATTCAAGTTCATGCTAAGGTAAAAGAGGGTACTAGAGAAAGAATACAGATTTTCGAAGGTACTGTAATCAAGAGACAAAATGGCGGTGTAAGAGAAACCGTAACTGTTAGAAAGAATTCTAACGGAGTTGGTGTTGAGAAAACATGGCCAATTCATAGTCCAATAATTGATCATATTAAGGTTGTAAGAAGAGCTAAAGCAAGAAGAGCTAAACTTTTCTATCTACGTGATCGTGTAGGTAAGAGGGCTAAAGTAAAAGAAAAGTTATCATAAGTATAGGAAAGGGACATTACATTTTGTATTGTCCCTTTTTAAAAATCTGAATTGGAAGGGATCCTACTATGAATTTTGATTTTGAAAGGGAAAGTAAAAAACCACTTGTTATGAAAGCTTTAATTAAGGTTTTTATATGGATTGCCCAAATTGTAGTCGTAATATTTTTAGCTTATTTTATAATAAATTACACATTAGAAAAAACCAATATGTTAGGAGTTTCTATGGAAGATACACTTACTAATGGTGACCCTATTATAATTAACAAGTTAACTTATCATATTACTGATCCAAAAAGATTTGATATAATTGTTTTTAAGGAATCTGGTAGAGAACATTCTTATTATGATATAAAAAGAATATATGGCTTGCCAGGAGAGAGTTTAAGAATCCAGGACAATAATATTTATATTAATGGTGAAATCATTGAAGATATAGTGAATGTTGATCCTATGGTCAATTATGGCCTTGCAGAAGAGGAAATCCATCTAGAAGAAAATGAATACTTTGTTTTAGGGGATAACCGTAACAGTAGCGAAGATAGTCGTTTTGCTAGTGTTGGCAATGTAACAAGAGATGAGATTATTGGAAAGGCATTTATTCGTCTATCTCCATTTAACTTTATATTTGGAATGATTGAACCTGAGAATTTCTTTGTAATAGGTGACGATTTTTAGAGTATTTATTCTTTTAGAAACGCGAAACCATAGTTACTTATAAATCTTTCGCGGCGCGCGGATGTA
>CAYOAJ010000129.1:2504-5859 GCA_964401895.1 uncultured Herbinix sp. | reverse complement strand
TAAGCAGTATCCTCTTCAATAACTCCGCAAGTTTTTGTATCTTTATAAGCATTATATATATTCTCGGAGGCAAAATGGTTCTTGATAACTTTGTCTTCTACAATTCCCATGCCTGTTTCTTCAACTGCCATTTTTGCTAAAGGGATTCTTGCCCTATTAGCAGCAATAGAAGCAGCAAAGAAGATTTTATCTACTTGTTCTTGTGAATAGGTTGCAAATATTTCTTGAGTTTTTTTCATCTCTTTCATTTTGATAAGAAGGGCATCTACTGTATCTATTTTACCTGTATTGTCTTTCTTATTTATAGTAGGATCTTTTTGTGCCATGTAATTTCCTCCTTTTATTTCGATTATATTTCTTTACTTGTTAATTATTTAGCAAGCCTAAATAAATTATAGCTAATCGTTAAAAGTTTGTCAATCTGTCAAATTATACAATAAAGATTGAGAAAATCAACTTTTCAAGGTGAAAGTATAGAAAAGATATATTGGTTTTAGAGGAATTACATAAAACTATAGGAGAACTATTTATAACTTTGTTTATTTTTATAGTTCTCCTGAAACTCCTAGAACAGCAATACCAATCATAACTATAATAATTAATAGATAGTGGGATTTGCTTAATTTTTCTTTTAGAAAGATGTGAGAGAGTATAACTGCCACTATACTATAAGAAGCTATTATAGGTGCTGTTATAACTGAGTTTCCTGACATGGCATACACATAGAAGAATTGTCCTGCAGTCTCAAAGAGTGCAGCTGACCCTCTAACAGGTTCTTTTAAAACATTAAATTTCTCTTTCTTAACAAATACAATATATATGAAAGCAACAATAGCAAAAAGTAGCCAGGTGAATTCATATGCTAATAAGGCAGCATCTTCACTAATAAGCTCAAGTTTATCTAAATAGATTCCATCAGCAATAGTTCCTATAGAGTCTATTACCGCATACAATATAGGAAATGTTATAGCTAGAACTCCTATCTGATATTTAGGATCAATAGATTTGCTTTCGGATTTTTGGGTAGCAGTTTGAATCTTTTTCTCTACAAAGGCTAGTCCAATAACCCCAGCTGTTACTAAGACAATCCCCACTATGTTAGCTGCTCTAATCTGCTGAGGGAATAAAATCATTAATACGATAGCAGTTATAGCACCAGATGAATTCTGTACCGGCGAAGATATAGATAACTCAATATATCTAAGTCCCCAGTAGCCAATCATCATAGATAGAATATAGAAGAAAGATACAGGTAAATATTTAATAATATCTATGGGGTCAAATGTAACCCCTTTAATAAGCATAAATAATACTGCGTGAATACCCATGACGAAGCCTACCATAATACCAGTCTTAATATGACTGTACCTGTCTTGGCTGTCTGAACCCATCTTATAGAAAAGGTCAGCGATACCCCATGAAAGTGTTGTTAATATTGCAAATAAAAACCACATAAAATTCTCCTCCCTAGTTGCTATATAATAAAGCTATCTTATATAATATATGAAAAATGCCTTATAGTCTAGAAAAATATTGATATTTATAAAAGCAACTGATATTATATAATAAGAAGCTGTTTTAGAATATAATCGAAAGGAAAAGAATATTATGAAAAAAGTTAATACTAATAATGCACCTGCTGCAATAGGCCCCTATAGTCAGGCGATACTTGTAGGAGATTTTATCTATACATCGGGACAGATACCACTGGATCCAGTTAGTGGTGAGGTAGTAGGAAATGAGATTAAGGAGCAAACAGCTCAAGTAATGAAAAATCTTCAAGCTGTATTAGAAGAAGCTAATGCATCTTTTGACAATATAATTAAAACAACATGTTTTTTAACTAATATGAATGATTTCAAGGAATTTAACCAAGTATATGGGGAATATATTATAGGGAAACCAGCACGCTCATGTGTTGCTGTAAAAGAATTACCCAAGGGTGTTCTGGTTGAGGTTGAAGTTATTGCAACAGTGGAGGTCTAATAGATGAGGGTTTACAAGGTAAAAGACTATGACGAAATGAGTAGGAGGGCAGCTCATATGTTAGCAGCCCAGGTGATCTTAAAACCTGATTGTAAATTAGGACTTGCTACAGGCTCAACTCCTAAAGGGGCATATGATTATTTGATAAAATGGCATAAAGAAGGTTATCTAGACTTTAAGGATGCTACTATTGTTAATTTAGATGAATACAAAGGATTATGCTCAGAGAATGAACAAAGTTATCATTATTACATGAAGGATAGGCTTATAGAGCATATTAATATTAAAGAAGAGAATACTTTTATACCAGATGGTTCTGAACTTGATAGTGAGAAAGCTTGTAAGGAATTCAGTGATAATCTTAAAAGAATTGGTAGGTTAGATTTACAACTCTTAGGAATGGGGCATAATGGACATATAGGTTTTAATGAACCTGCAGATTGTTATGAGTTAGATGTTCATTGTGTTGACTTAACTGAGATGACTATAAAAGCCAATTCAAGATTCTTTGATTCGATTGAAGAAGTACCAACCCAGGCTTATACTATGGGCATGAAGGATATAATGAGTGCTAAGAAGATATTGTTTATTGCTAATGGTGAGTGTAAGGCTGAGATTGTGAAGAAGGCATTCTTTGGTCCTGTCACTCCTCAGGTTCCAGCATCTATATTGCAATTACATAATGACTTTACAATTATTGCAGATGAAGCAGCCTTGTCCTTAGTGGAAGGCGTGTAATCAATAGAAAGAAGGATATCATATGAAGTTAATTACCAAAGGAAAAACAAAAGACGTTTATGAACTTGAAGATGGAAACTACCTATTAAAGTTCAAAGACGATGTTACAGGAGAAGATGGCAAGTTTGATCCAGGTGCTAATAGTGTTGGATTAACTATAGAGGGAGCAGGAAGAGCTGGTCTTAGACTGACTAAGATGTTCTTTGAGAAGATAAGTCAGCAGGGTATCCCAACCCATTATGTAGATGCAGATATTGAAGCATCCACAATGACAGTTAAGCCTGCCACTATGTTTGGTAATGGTGTAGAGGTGATCTGCAGATATAGGGCAGTAGGTAGTTTTCTTCGCCGCTATGGAATGTATGCCAAGGAAGGTCAACCCTTAGATGCTTTTGTAGAAGTAACCCTTAAGGATGATGATAGACAAGACCCTCCAATTACTGAAGATGCTCTTGATATGCTTGCTATATTATCTAAAGAAGAATATGCCATATTGAAAGACTTAACAATTAAGATATCTAATATTATTAAAGATGAGCTAGCAAAAAAAGGCCTGGAGTTATATGATATTAAACTAGAATTTGGCCGTATAGGTGAAGAGGGACAGATTGCCCTTATAGATGAGATATCT
>CAYOAJ010000129.1:0-2494 GCA_964401895.1 uncultured Herbinix sp. | reverse complement strand
GAATATGTTGAACCCTTATTATTAGAAAAGTTAATGCTAGAGTAAGATAGATATAGAAAAGGCAAGTAGATCAACTACTTGCCTTTTTAAAACCTATTATTTAGCCAAATCATTTACAGGGAAAGTATTATATGTTGCATTCTTCCGTCTAAGCATTTCTCCCTGTTTTCTAGCTATATATTTACTTAGTAGATAGTTTTTATCGTAAAATTTACAACCATATACATAGGAACCTAGATGTTGCATATATTCCATCCGAATAATAGAACCTTCTAGGTTAAGCCTTGTTGTCCCATCTCTAAAACTTAAACGAAATCTTCGATTAAGCTCTAATTCTTCATTAGTAATAAAGGACACACCAAGTTCGCTTATATCTTTAACATTTACAGAGATGGCTGCAGGTCCTTGGGATGAGTTGTAGTAAAGAAGCATTTCCATGCCCAGATAAAGCCGGTAAGCATTCCTTCTATTATATGGCTGTCCCTTGCCTTCTAAAACAGTAGAGTGATAAATTAATCCATCGTATTTGATAAGTTTAAGGTCGATATCTTTCCATCTGTAAATTCTTCCATTCAAATTATATAGGACACTAACCACACAGTTCTCACTAAATCCAACAGTTTGATCATCTGACTTAATAGGTGAAATTAATAAGATATCATCGATAATCATAACTACTTGGCTTGTAAAGCTCATAGTATGTCCTTGTATTTTCACTTCTACCTCAATATTATCTCCAATTACTATATCGCCTATTAGCAAATTAACACCCCCCATTAATCTTGCTAATTAATACTATATCTTTATATCTATTATATATTATTGACACTTATAAAACAACATAGATAACTTTACCTGTAAGTTACTTTCTGCTATAATTTAATAAAGCTTATATAAATCTTGCAAGATAGGAGGAATAAAGTAAAATGAAATTTACTAAGATGCAGGGTTGTGGTAATGACTATGTATATGTGGATTGTACAAAAGAACTTATTTCTAACATCCCTGAAACAGCTAGGAAGGTAAGTAATAGGAATTACGGAATTGGTTCTGATGGTTTAATATTAATTAGAAATTCAGATAAAGCAGACTTTATGATGGAAATGTATAACCAAGATGGTTCCAGGGGGATGATGTGTGGTAATGGAATCAGATGTTTGGGCAAATATGTATATGACCATGGACTAACAGATAAGACCAATTTGAAGATAGAGACCTTAAGTGGTATTAAAGAACTAGAGCTATTTGTTGAAGATGGCAAGGTTTCCACAGTAAAGGTTAATATGGGGGCGCCAATCTTAGAGACCTCCCTAATACCTGCAATTTTTGATAAGGACAAGATAATTAATGAGCCCATAGTTGTTGGGGGAGATGTTTATAATGTCACTTGTATTTCTATGGGTAATCCCCATGCAGTTATATATGTTGATGAGACAGAAACATTTCCAGTGGCACAAATAGGTCCTTTATTTGAGAATCATAAGATGTTTCCTGAGAGGGTGAATACAGAGTTTATTCAAGTCTTGAATTCTAAGCATATTAAGATGCGGGTTTGGGAGCGAGGCTCAGGGGAGACTTTAGCTTGTGGTACTGGAGCTTGCGCCAGTGTAGTTGCTAGTGTTCTTAATGGCCATACGGAAAATGAAGTGACTGTCTCCTTATTAGGTGGAGATTTACTAATAAACTACAATCAGGATAATGATACTGTATATATGACAGGACCTGCAGTAGAGGTCTTTAATGGTGAAATTAACTTATAATTAATGAGGTGAAAAGCATGAAAGCCGATAAAGATAAAATAAACCGTTTACTTAAAACAGCCAGAGGACAGATTGATGGCATTATCAAAATGGTAGAAGATGACCGCTATTGTATTGATATATCCAATCAGATTATGGCAACAGAAGCTATTTTGAATAAAGTTAATAGGGAAGTTCTTCACAGTCATATTGACTCTTGTTTAAAAGAGGCAGTAGAAACAGGTAATGTATCTGAAAAACTAGAAGAGATCAATAAGATAATAGATAAACTATCCAAATAAGAAAGGCATAAGGATATGTTGTTTTTTATATGTTTTAATAAAAGTACATTTAGGAGGAGAAATTGTGATTTATCCAAAAAATCTAGAAAAAGGCTATAAAATAGGTGTAACAGCCACTTCGTCAGGTCTTGATTCAGAGACTGATCAGAGGCGCGTGGAAAGTGCAATAGGGTATTTTAAAGACTTAGCTTATCCAGTTATTGAAACAAATAATGTACGGCAAGAAGAAAAAGGAAGAAGTTCAGATGGTCAAACTAGGGCAAATGAACTTATGGAATTATATAAAAATCCTGATGTTGCTGCCATAATTGCCGCCTCTGGAGGAAATTATCTATATGAAATGTTGGAATATTTAGATATGGACCTTATAAAGAATAATCCCAAATGGTTTCAAGGTTACTCAGATAATACAGGATTAACATTTACCATTACAACTAATCTTGACATAGCAAC
>CAYOAJ010000128.1:2076-5890 GCA_964401895.1 uncultured Herbinix sp. | reverse complement strand
TACTCCCTACAATGGGGTGGAACAGCTGGAATGCCTTTGGCAGTAATAACAGCGAGAAGTTAACAAAGGAAATTGCCGATGCAATTATTGATTTAGGGTTAGCTGACCTAGGCTATGAATATGTAGTACTTGATGACGGCTGCTATAAGTCAGAGAGAGTAGATGGAAAACTAACAAATGAAACTGAAAAATTCCCTAGTGGATTTAGGAGTTTGTCAGATCATATACACAGCAAGGGCTTAAAGTTTGGTATGTACAATGACATAGGAACTAACCTTTGTGCAGGTGCTGCTGTAGGAACTTGCGGATATGAAGATATAGATGCTCAGTCATATGTAGACTGGGGAGTTGATTTTCTTAAAGTTGATAATTGCTATTACCTTTGGGACAATGCAACATTTTCAGATGGGAAAAATACAAAATATTCTTATGCACCAAATATCAGAAGTATAACAGTATCTAAGGATGATTATAAGATTAGCTTAAATGCTGTTAAAGATGGTCAGCTACTAGGTCAAGGGGCTAGAAAAGATGATGGAGACTATGTTACTAGTATAGGAACCCTAGATGGAACTAATATAGGGACAAGCCCTGTTGGTGACCGTTGGAGTGAGCTTGCATTCACTGTAAATGCACCTAAGAGTGGAGACTACTTCCTAACTGTGAATTTTGCCAGTGGTGAAGAAGTAGGTACAGGTTGCTGGCTTCAAGTTGCAGTTGGACCTATGGATAATGAAGAAAGATTCTTTGACAATATGCTTCCACTTACAGAAAGCACAACTTCCTTTATGGATTCTGATGAGATAAAAGTGTCTTTAGAAGAGGGAGATAATATAATTCGTATTATGAATCATAGAAGACAGGAAAATGTTCTAAACTCCTATGCAGCCCTACTTGAGAGTTTAAATTACGCTGATCCAAATCATGAGATTTTATTATCAATCTGTGAATGGGGTAAAACTCAGCCACATAACTGGGGCTACAAGGTAGGACAATCCTGGCGTATTCTTAATGATATAACCTTCCACGTAGGTTCTGATGGTAATCCAGGCAAGGCTAGATGGTATGAAAATGGTACTGCAAGTATTACCTCTCAGTATGACAAGGCAGTTGTTATGGACGAGTTTTCAGGCCCTGATAAGGGTTATAACGATCCTGATATGATGGTTATTGGTATGGATGGACTAACTCAGACTATGAATGAAACCCATATGGCTATGTGGTGTATGATGAATTCACCTCTTATGTTAGGCTTAGATCTAAGAAAAGTTAGTAAGGGAGATGACATCTGGAAGATCATTGCTAACAAGGATCTTATTGACCTTAACCAAGACGAACTTGGTATTCAGGCTAAAAGAATTTATTGCTCTTTAGATAATACTAATCCTGATACTGAATATATTACTAACCATGACAGGGTAGATATACTTGCAAAGCCCCTTTCTAATGGAGATATAGCCTTATCATTTATTAATCTTAAGGATCAAGAGGATAATGAAGAACACTCTGTAGATGTGAGTACAATTATAAAATATTTAGGTCACAAGATGGTTGATTCTAATAAATTCGAAAATGCTTCAAGTTATACAATAAGGGACTTATGGACAGGAGAGGAGACTAATAATTATAGTGGAACATTTGCTATTAAAGCTATTGCTGCCTATGATAATGTAACCATTAGAGTGACTCCTAATGCTTAATCCTAATGATTTTATTACAACAAAGCAGTTTATAAGCCTGCTTGAAAAAAGCTATGGCAATGTGGATATTGATTTACCATCAGGAGATATGTATGATCCTATGGAGAGGCGGAGGCTAGCAAGGATTGTTCATAAATTTTTATTGACAAACCTTAATGAAGAAGATGAGGATGATTGGTCGGCTGCAGAAGATCTTAAGGACTTATATTCATGTAGAAGCTGTTTAATCCATATAGCTCAAGTTTATGTAAAGGGCATAATGGATGGTAAAAGTGTAGATGGCAAGAAGATCTTTGATCTAGAAGGTAAGGTAAGTGTTAGGGAAGCTAAAGAAGTTATTGAAAGGACCCTAGATAAGAAGAAACGGTGTCCCAGAGTTAAAGATAAGAAGCCTAAGCTTATAAACATATCTCTAGAACAAGCAAGAAAGATTATGGCTGAGGATAGAGGGGCTCTACTTGTTGATGTAAGAAGCAATGAGGAACACCAGAAAGAACATATAGAAGGAAGCATTAATATGCCTCTTATAGATTTATCTAAGAATCCTCACTCTTTATATGAATATAAAGATAGGCCTATAATTCTTTATTGTCAAAGAGGTTCTAAAAGTTTACTAGCTGCAAATCTACTAATAGAAGCAGGTTATAAGAATGTTTATAATATAATTTATAAAGCATAAAATATTTATACAATAAAAATGAAGATGGAGCTGGATTGTTACCTAGCTCCATCTTCATTTTATATATAAAAAATCCTTACTCCCTAACTTTATATTTAACCTATATTAGGCTGTTAACTGAGCTTTAAGATGTTGTCTTTATGAGAGGTTAGTATCACGTGACCACCATTTCTCACGTCTACTTCTAAGCCCATGAATACTTTAAAACCATTTATAAGATAGTGGCCATCTATATAATCAAAGTTTTTCTCAATATCACAATACATTTTATAATAATCTCTAGTATTAAAATGCTCAGACAATACAAAAGCATCTAGACCAGAGTCTTTAGCATAGGCTACTTGTTTAATAAAAAATTCTAAATTAAAATCTATGGCTTTAGTTAACTTACCATGAACATGAAAATCAATCCACATATAATATTCTCCTTGCTGATTTTTCTATTATATTTTCTTTCCTACTATAATTACAGTAACTACTGCCAAGGTTAGGAGAGAAAGAATTACTATATCTCTAAATGTTACCTTCATATAGCTAAACTTTAGTTTCGTTACTTTTCTACTTTCTAAACTTCTAGAAAAACCTTTTGCAGGTAGTACCCTATATCCATAAGAGATGGAAAAGCAGAATTTAGCTGGTAGTCCAAATTTACGAAGGGCATCTCCAAGTTTTTCAGGATCCATACTTGTAAAGATGGATATATTTGCCGGTGATATTATTAATAGCTTTAAGGTTACAGTCATAAGTGAAAGAAATGCTTGCAGACTTCCAGGAAGTATTTGACAAACTAGTTATTATAACAAAGCTTGAATAAGTGTTTCGCTTTTCCTATCTCATTATTTATCAAAGGCTGGATGAAAATCTGGCCTTTTTGCTTTAGTACTAGGTCTGTGATAATATAGTAATGATTAAAATAAGATTATTATAAAAAGGAGCTACTAGATATGAGTAAATTACCAAACTGTCCCCAATGTAATTCTGAATATACATATGAAGATGGAGTTTTATTAGTATGTCCAGAATGTTTTCATGAATGGAATCTTGAAGCTGATGCAAAGGCTGAAGAAGAAGCTGAGAAGGCAAAAATTATAAGAGATGCAAACGGCAATGAATTAAATGACGGTGATACTGTTACAGTAATCCAAGACCTTAAATTAAAGGGAAGTTCATCAATAAAAAGAGGTACGATAGTTAAGAATATTAGATTAAATCATGACCCAAGTGATGGGATACATGATATTGACTGTAAGATAGATGGATTTGGACCAATGTTATTAAAATCAAGTGTGGTTAAGAAGATATAACTAATTTAGACTTTGTTTTAAGTATATATTATTTTGTAGTAATACCTGAATGTTTTCTAAAGAAAGCATACAGGTATTTTTTCTACGTCAAGTATAGGCGCATTCTAAAGAAAAAAGTAATAGAGATTATT
>CAYOAJ010000128.1:0-2066 GCA_964401895.1 uncultured Herbinix sp. | reverse complement strand
AAAACTGAAAAATATATCGACTTTATTGTTAGTATAAGATATGGTGTTTACTAACAATATAGATGCTGAAAATGTGTGTTTTCTCATGATACAGCCTTGTTTTTGCATGATCTAAGTGATAGAAATCCTCTTAAAATCACAATGACTATTCCTTCTGGATTTAATACAAGACTTTTAGAAGAACCTGATAAATATAAATTTTTTTATTCGAGTAAAGAGATTTATGAAATTGGTAAAGTTACAGGCAAAACAAACCATGGTAACTTGGTAGTTATGTACGATAAAGAACGAACCATTTGTGATTGTATAATCAAGAAAGATGTACTTGATATTGATTTAGTGGTTAATGCAGTAAAAAAATATATGAAAGAACCTGGGGCAGATTTTGCAAGATTGCTTGAATATGCAAAGTTATTCAATATTAGAGAACAAGTAAGACAATTAATGGAGGTGCTCATAAACTAATTCAAATTTCTTTTATTAAAGCTATTACGGTAATCACTAGGAGATAAGCCTGTAATCTTTTTAAATGCATTACTAAAGTTATGGACATCATTAAAACCTATATTATATGCAACTTGAGTTATACTGTGATTTGTATCTGTAAGCTCCGCCTTAGCAAACTCCATCTTTGTCTGCAGTATATATTGTTTAATAGTAATACCTGAATGTTTTCTAAAGAAAGCAGGCAGGTATTTTTTATTATATCCAAAGATAGAAGCAATTTCGCTTACCTTAAGCTTTTCACTGATGTGTAGATTAATATAATCACATATATCATGATATAGTTGTTGCTGGGGGTTAGTATTATCTCTTTTATCAAAAAGATAACTTTGATTGGAAAGCTCAGCAAGAATAGCAGATGCTAGATAATTATTTAAGTTTCTTTCCCTAAAACGGCGATCTGAATCTTGAAGTTGTTTCATTAAGATAATAATTCTTTCTAAGGAGGCAAGGGGGCCTTTTTCCGGAATCACAAGATGGTTTTCATCAGCCTCAATAGTTCTTTCAGAGCTATAAATTATTTTAGGATTATTCTGATTATCATTATAAGTAAAGTGAAGCCAATAAAAAGTACAACTAGAAGATTTATGACCGTATTGAAGAGGGGTTGGTTTCATAAGAAGATATTCTCCCTTTTTTACACTATATTTATTCTTGTCAGAAGCAATATATAAGACTCCTTCTGTAACTACCATAAGTTCAAAATCAATAAGCTTCCTAGTTAGATGCATCCATTCCTGACTAGGGGATTGGAATTTTCCACACCAAGAATAAGAAAACTGTTTATTTATATCAAAATCATAAATCATCATTAAAATCAACTCCTTACTATACTTATATAATAAATTGTACTAAAGAGCAAGTAATAAATCTGACTTTTTCATAAAAGATTATACCTTTTAATATTTTTATTGCCAACCTAATTTGCTATAATTAATAGGTATAAAACAATAAGCAATCAAGGAGTGATAGTTGATGAAAGTATTAAAAGGTAAAGATGTAAAGATACATGACGGAGACCTTAGGCGGAGAGAGAAAGCCAATAGGGATTACTTAATGGAACTTAAAAGTAATAACTTACTTATAAACTACAGGATTGAGGCAGGTAGATTTACAGACCGTGGAATTCCAGCAGATGCACATACAGGCTGGGAGTCACCAGTATGTCAGCTAAGGGGGCATTTCTTAGGCCACTGGCTTTCTGCTGCAGCAATTCATTACTATACAAGTGGTGATATGGAATTAAAGGTTAAGGCAGATCTTATTATTGATGAACTAGCTGAGTGTCAAAAGGACAATGGAGGCCAATGGGTAGGAGCTGTACCAGAAAAATATCTACACTGGATAGCAAAGGGTAAAGGGGTATGGGCACCCCAGTATAATCTTCATAAGATTTTAATGGGCCTAGTGGATATGTACAAATACGCAGGTAACCAGAAGGCATTAGAAATAGCTGATAATTTTTCTGACTGGTTCCTTGACTGGAGCGGTACATTTACTAGGGAAGAGTTTGATACAATATTAGATGTAGAAACTGGTGGTATGCTTGAGGTTTGGGCAGA
>CAYOAJ010000127.1:4129-5936 GCA_964401895.1 uncultured Herbinix sp. | reverse complement strand
TTTATAACATTTTAATTATGGAGGAGCAGCAGACAATTCTAGCCTTAGGGGCTGGTGCAGTAAGTAAGTTTGTTCGATACGATAAAGATGCTGACAATAAGGTCCACCGGGTATATAACGTTAAGGGGATTAATCACTACATTAATAGGATAGATGAAATGATAGAAAGAAAAAAAGATTTTATTGAAGATAAATTTTATTTGGAAGGTTAGGAGGAGTTTGATGATTACACAAAGGCCTAGAGGAACCCAAGATTGGTTTGGGGACAATATGCATAAGCGTACTGTAATTGAAAGAATTGCTAGAGACTTATGTAAGACATATAATATAAAGGAGATAAGTACCCCAGTCTTTGAGCATACAATTTTATTTGCTAGGGGAGTAGGTGAAACTACTGATGTTGTTCAGAAGGAGATGTATACTTTTCAAGATAAGGGAGATAGAAGTATTACCCTTAAGCCTGAGGGAACAGCAGGGGTGGTAAGGGCTTATCTAGAGAACGGTTTATATAACGAAAGTCAGCCGATTAAGACTTTTTATGTTACACCTGTATTTCGTTATGAGAATCCACAAAGTGGAAGGCTAAGACAACATCACCAGTTTGGTGTAGAAATGTTTGGAGCAGCAGGTCCCTTAGCAGAGATAGAGGTTATTAGCCTGCTTATGGAGCTTTTTGATAAGCTTGGTCTTAAGAGTTTAAAACTTCATATTAATAGTATTGGCTGCGGAGAGTGCCGTAAGGTTTACAATGAAGCCTTATTATCCTTCCTAGGAGACCATAAAGATGGCCTATGTAAGACATGCATAGAGAGAATGGACAAGAACCCTCTTCGTATACTGGATTGCAAGGAAGAAGGTTGCCAAGTAATAGTTAAAGATGCTCCAAGAACAATTGACTATCTAGATGAAGAATGTGAAGAACATTTTACTCAGCTAAAAGGTCTCTTAGATGAACTTGAGATTCCTTATGTAGTAGATACAGGAATTGTTAGGGGATTAGATTATTATACAAAAACAGTATTTGAATTTGTAAATGCTGATGGATTTACAATCTGCGGTGGTGGCAGGTATGATAAATTAGTTAATGAAATAGATGAGAAACAAGACATACCAGCAATAGGCTTTGGACTCGGTATAGAAAGGGTTATATTAGAGCTAGAGGCCAT
Source organism: uncultured Herbinix sp. (assembly GCA_964401895.1). Taxonomy (GTDB): domain Bacteria; phylum Bacillota; class Clostridia; order Lachnospirales; family Lachnospiraceae; genus Mobilitalea. The sequence continues at coordinate 4,770 of CAYOAJ010000127.1, read as the reverse complement.
GGAAGTAGAACTAGAAGGACAAGCAGAGGTAGATCTTTATATAGGGATCTTAGGCAAAGAAGCAAAAGCACCTGCCTATAAGATTGTTCATGACCTACGTAAAAAAGGATATATAATTGAGACAGACTATATGGATAGAAGTGTTAGGGCACAGATGAAGTATGCCAATAAAATAAATGCAAAAAACACCTTAATAATAGGTGGAAATGAATTAGAAAATAACAAGGCTAATATTAAAAACATGGATACAGGAGAGCAAGAAGAGCTAGCCTTGGACAAGATTGACCAATATTTTGACAATAAATAAATTTTCATAATGGAAAGAGAGGTATTTGTATGGGAGAAAACACAGGATTAAAACTTTCACCATTGATAAGTGATGGGATGGTTTTACAAAGAAAAAGTCCAGTAGTTTTATGGGGACAGGCAAGACCTTCAGTAAAAGTCATTTTATCTTTCTTGGAAAGAGAATATGATGTATTATCAGATGATAAAGGTTATTGGGAAGTGACCTTAAAGGATTTAGAACATGGTGGGCCATATAAGATGGAAATCTCCACAGAGGATGGAGATAAGATTACAGTTAAAGATATTCTTATAGGTGATGTCTGGGTTCTAGGTGGCCAGTCCAACATGCAAAT
>CAYOAJ010000127.1:0-4119 GCA_964401895.1 uncultured Herbinix sp. | reverse complement strand
ACTCTAATATTAGAAAGTTTTCTGTTCCAGAGAAGTATAATTTTCAAGGACCTCTTGATGAATTAACAGGAGGAGAATGGATAGAAGTTAATCCAGAGTCTGTCTATGATTTTTCTGCTATAGGATACTTCTTCGCAGAGAAGATATATGATAAATATAAGGTACCAATTGGACTAGTCCATGCGGCAATAGGGGGAACTCCTGCAGAGGCTTGGGTTAGTGAAGAAACTCTTATGAGATTTGGTAGATTTCAAGAAGAAATCACAATTAATAAGGACGATGCTTATGTGAAGGGAACCCAGCAAAGGGAAGAGGCGCGTAATAATCGTTGGTACAATGATTTATATAAAAATGATCTTGGAATAAATGGATCAGAGACAGAGTGGTTTAAGGATGAAATTGATGATTCAGATTGGAACGAGATAGAATTACCAAGAAGATTTACAGGTACGGAGTTAGAAAACCATAAAGGGTCTATATGGTTACGTAAGGAGATTATGGTTCCAGAAGATCTGGCTGGTAAGGAAGCTAGATTAGTTCTTGGTACTTTAGTTGATGGTGATGATACTTACCTAAATGGTGAGCAGGTTGGTAACACTGGTTACCTATATCCTCCCCGTAGATATAACGTTAGGCAGGGCTTGCTAAAGCCAGGGAAGAACATAATTACTGTACGTTTGATTGTCACTTCAAATGTTCCTGCATTTGTAACTGATATGCCATACTTTTTAGAAGTTGAAGATAAGAAGATTCCTGTATCGGGAACGTGGAAGTATAAAGCAGGGGCAAGTATGGAAGCTCAGAAACCTACAACCTTCTTCCAGTACAAGCCAACTGGGGTGTATAATGCTATGATTTATCCCCTTAGAAGATATGCTATAAAGGGCGTCTTATGGTATCAAGGAGAATCCAATACCGGACATCCCCATGACTATAAAGAATTATTTGAAGCGGTTATCTCTGATTGGAGAAAAGTCTGGAACTTAGGGGACTTCCCCTTCCTATATGTTCAATTAGCTAATTTCTGCCCATGGAGAGAAGAACCTGAAGTAAGTGGTTGGGCAAGGCTTAGGGATGAACAAAGAAAGGTTCTCCAAGTTCCCAACACAGGAATGGCGGTAACTATAGATGTAGGTATGTATAATGACTTACATCCTTGGGATAAAAAAACCGTAGGAGAACGACTTGCACTTTGGGCACAAAACAAGGCTTACGGTGAAGATATAGTATGTAGTGGGCCAATATATAACTCTTATAAAGTAGAAGGGGATAAGATACGCCTTTACTTTGACCATATAGGAAGTGGCCTTATAAACAAAGATGGTGAAGAGCTTAAGACATTTGAGATATGCGGTAAAGATAAGATATTCAAAGAAGGAAAAGCGGAAATAGATGGGGAAACAGTTCTTGTACATAGTCAAGAAGTGAAGGAACCTGAGATAGTACGTTATGCCTGGGCAGACAATCCAGAAGAGGCTAACTTGTACAATAAAGAAGGCTTACCAGCCTCACCATTTATAAGTAAATAAGATATTAAGAAAAGAAGGAGAATGAAATCATGGCAGAGTCAATGAAAGGCTTACGTAGAAGTCATAGGTGTACAGAAGTATCTAATAAAAATATTGGTGAAACTGTAACCATAATGGGCTGGGTTCAAAAAAGCAGAAACAAGGGTGGAATTATCTTTGTTGATGTTAGGGATAGAAGTGGACTTATTCAGGTTATTTTAGAAGAAGGAGACGTAGGAAGTCAAGGATTTGAAAAAGGTGAAAAGCTTAGAAGTGAGTTTGTAGTAGCTATTACTGGTAAGGTAGAAGCCCGTGCAGGTGCTGTTAATGATAATCTTAAGACAGGTGACATCGAGATAAGAGCTAATGATATAAGAATCTTATCAGAGGCTAAGACCCCACCATTTCCTATAGAAGAAGATTCTAATACAAAGGAAGATTTAAGACTTAAGTATAGATATTTAGACTTAAGAAGACCTGACCTACAAAGAAATTTAATCCTTAGAAGTAAGGTGTCTAACATAACAAGACAGTTCTTAATAGATGAAGGCTTTATAGAAATTGAGACACCTATGCTAACTAAAAGTACTCCAGAAGGAGCTAGGGATTATCTAGTACCAAGTAGGGTTCATCCAGGGAATTTCTATGCCTTGCCTCAGTCTCCACAGCTATTCAAACAGCTTCTAATGTGTTCTGGATACGATAGATACTTCCAGATTGCAAAATGTTTTAGGGATGAGGATTTAAGGGCTGACCGTCAGCCAGAATTTACGCAGATAGATATGGAATTTTCATTTGCAGATGAAGAAGAAGTTATGGATGTAAATGAACGTTTACTTGCTAAGATGTTTAAAGAAGGTATTGGAATTGATATATCTTTACCTATACAGAGGATGACATATAAAGAGGCTATGGAACGCTTTGGTTCTGACAAACCAGATATCCGCTTTGGTATGGAACTTAAGAATGTATCTGAAGAAGTTAAAGATACAGGCTTTGGAGTCTTTGCTAATACAGTAAAAGATGGAGGATCTGTTAGGGGAATTAATGCTAAAGGCCAAGTAGATATGTCAAGAAGACAGATAGATGGACTTGTGGATTATGTTAAGGACTTTGGAGCTAAAGGCTTGGCTTATCTAGGAATTAATGAAGACGGAACTTATAAATCTTCATTTGCTAAGTTTATGGAAGATGAAGAGATTCAAAGATTAATTGATGCTATGGGAGGGGAAGCAGGAGATATGCTTTTCTTTGTAGCAGATAAAGATGATGTTTGCTTTGCGTCACTGGGTAACCTAAGGCTAGAGCTTGCTAGAAATCTTGATTTATTTGACAAAGATGAATATAGATTCTTATGGGTTACTGAATTCCCACTTCTTGAGTACTCAGAAGAAGATGATAGGTATGTGGCAAAGCACCATCCATTTACTATGCCAATGGAAGAAGACTTACACCTAATAGACAAGGAACCTGAGAAAGTTAGGGCAAGAGCCTATGATATTATCTTAAATGGAAATGAAATTGGTGGAGGTTCCGTAAGGATTCATCAAGGTGATGTTCAGGAGAAAATGTTTGAATTATTAGGCTTTACTAAAGAAGAAGCTCAGGAACGTTTTGGTTTCCTATTAGAAGCATTTAAATACGGAGTACCACCCCATGCAGGTCTTGCTTATGGTTTAGATAGGCTTATAATGCTAATGGCTAAGGAAGATAGCATAAGGGATGTTATAGCATTTCCAAAGGTTAAGGATGCTTCCTGTATTATGACAGATGCTCCAAATCTTGTTGATAATAAGCAACTAGATGAGTTATCAATTAGCATTAAAGCTAATAAAGATAGTAAAGATACTGATGACGTTCAGTAACATATATTAAGGTCGTGTGGTATTATGCATGAGAAATTAGAAGGGATTTTACTAATATATTTTCTAATTATTAATATATTGGCCTTCCTACTAATGGCTATAGATAAAAGAAGATCAATTAGTAATAAATGGCGTATTCCAGAAAAGACCCTGCTTACAATAGGATTTGTAGGCGGGGCTTTTGGAGCCTTTTTAGGGATGAGGGCTTTTCGTCATAAGACAAAACGCAAGAAATTTACTATACTTGTGCCTTTATCTATGCTAATTTATCTTGTGATAATTGCCTATATATTGGCAAATTAATCTATTGACAAAATAGAATGAATTTGCTAACATTCCTATAAAGCCTGTCGCTTTAACGCGATAAAGTGCTAAAGAATAATGCTAAAAATTAGGGGGGATAAATTGTATGATTTGGGCTAAAGAAGAATGTCTACCAAGAGATGAGATGGAAGACTTACAATTTACGAGATTAAAAGAAACTTTACATAGAATATATGAGAAAGTGCCTGCATACCGCAGTAAAATGGATGCAGTTAAGATAAATTGTGATGATATAAAGAGTTTAAAAGATATAAGAAAACTTCCATATACGGTTAAGCAGGATTTAAGGGACACTTATCCTTTTGGTATGTTTACAGTTCCTAAGAAGGATTTAATAAGAATCCATGCTTCCTCAGGTACCACTGGGAAACCAACTGTTGTAGGTTATACCAGAAAGGATATGGACCTTTGGACAGAACTTG
>CAYOAJ010000126.1:0-5962 GCA_964401895.1 uncultured Herbinix sp. | reverse complement strand
ATTCTAGGTACAACTACTGCAGGTGATACAGCTGCAAGAACACATCCCATTATTGCTGCATCTAAAAGTGATAGACCTAACACTTTAGTTGCTATTAACACAACTCCTATTATTTCAAAACTAGCAGGAACAAAACTCATTAAAACCGCTGGTCTACCTACCTTTTTCAAATCACTAATATTTAGGGACAAACCTGCCCTCATTAAAATTATAATCAAAGCTAACTGCCTTAAGTCAGCAGAAATCCCTAGTATTGATGAATCTATTACATCAAGTGCATATGGACCTAAAATCATTCCAGTGATAATCATACCCAACAAACTAGGCAATCTGATTTTATTAAATATCCCACCCAACAACAGAGCCAATAAAAACATAAAAGCCAAACTAGTTATCATAAATCAATCTCCTCCTTAATATCACAAAATAAAAAAACTGACAATTCCTGCGTGTCTTGCAGAAGTCATCAGCATAAATGCGGTTTAGGCAATTACCAAGGGAGAACCTCATTCCCTAATAAAAATATAATAACATATAAATTTAAATTTTACAATAAAAGAAGCAACTACCTGTAGGTTCCAACATACCTACCTGTAGTTGCTTCTTGGGGGGAAAAGCAAAAATTTGAAACTGTCTTATTGTTTCAACGATTATAGTTTATCATTGGCCCATCATTTAAACAATGTCTTATATTAACGAAAACGATGTAATATATTATACCAACATGAAAACTTTCGCTATTCTAACCCCTTTATTCACTGTGTATTCATAGCTTGTTCATGGTTTGTTCATGAAGTAGTTTTTAGTGACTTTATCCCTACTAACCAAGCTCATCCAATGTTTTTTCATATGACGGAAGGAAGTCATTCATAAAGATCTTTACTTCTTCTAAATCCATTTCGATTAACATCTTATATGTGGATTCCTCCGCACTTTTGAACTCAGAATTTCCAGCCTTTCGCTCTTCAATACATTTAATTAAAGCTGATAATTTATCTGCTGCCTTTACTAACTTCCATATATGGGAGTCCTTTTCATTTGGAAAAAATATTTCCTCATAGCTTCCTCTCATATCCTCAGGTAGCATATGCAGAAGCCTTTGGGCAGCATTTTCCTCAACTGCTTGATAAGCCCCCTTAATACTTTCATTAAAATACTTGATTGGAGTTGGCAAATCTCCAGTAATTATCTCTGTTGCATCGTGATATATGCCATACAAGGCTGCCTTGTCTACATCTATTGACTTACCTAGCCTCTCTCTACTAATAATAGCTAGGGCATGGGCAAGCATACTCACCTCCAAGGAATGTTCACTTATATTCTCTGGGCGAGAATTTCTCATTAAAGACCATCTACCTATAAGTTTCATCCTTGACATCATTGCATAGAAATCATATTCCATACTTATCATCTCTTTTCATCTAGTATTTTAATTATAAACCCAAACTTTTCTTAAGATATTTTCCTGTATAAGACTTTTCATTCTTAACAACTTCTTCAGGGGTCCCTTGGGCTATGATTTGTCCTCCAAGGTCTCCACCTTCTGGTCCTAAATCTATTATATAATCACATGTCTTAATAACATCTAGATTATGTTCGATTACAACTACCGTGTTACCATCCTTGGTGAACTCTTTCATAATGTCAATCAACTTATGAACATCAGCAAAGTGTAATCCTGTTGTAGGCTCATCTAGTATATATATAGTTTTCCCTGTGCTTCTCTTACTAAGTTCTGTGGCTAACTTAATTCGCTGTGCTTCACCACCAGATAGCTTAGTAGATGAGTGTCCTAACTTTATATAACCTAGTCCCACATCATTTATAGTTTGAAGTTTTCTCTTTATAGAAGGTATATTATCAAAGAATCTCAATGCTTCCTCCATGGTCATATTCAGGACATCATATATATTCTTTCCTTTATAACGAACATCTAGGGTCTCCCTATTATATCTCTTTCCATTACACACTTCACAAGGAACATATATGTCTGGCAAGAAGTTCATCTCGATCTCAATTAATCCGTCCCCTCTACAAGCTTCACAACGTCCACCCTTTACATTAAAGCTAAACCTTCCCTTTTTATAGCCTCTCATCTTAGCCTCTTGAGTAGAAGCAAAAAGGTCCCTAATTTGATCAAAAACTCCTGTGTAGGTTGCAGGATTTGATCTTGGTGTCCGTCCTATTGGTGACTGGTCAATATTGATAACCTTGTCTAACTGGTCAATCCCTATTATATCCTTATGTTTACCTGGATAGGTGTGGGCACGGTTTAAATCCCTAGCTAACCTTTTATATAATATCTCATTAACAAGAGAAGACTTACCAGAACCTGAAACTCCAGTTATACAGGTCATAACCCCTAAGGGTATATCAACATCAACCTTTTTCAGATTGTTTTCTTCAGCACCCTTAATCTTTATAAAACCTGTAGGTTTTCTTCTTTCCTTTGGTACAGGTATCTCAATCTTGCCTGATAGGTAAGCACCAGTAATGGACTCTTTCACTTTCATAATATCCTCAGCTGTCCCTTGTGCAACTACCTGTCCACCATGCTCTCCTGCACCTGGTCCTATATCCACAACATGATCAGCAGCTAATATGGTATCCTCATCATGTTCAACTACAATTAAGGTATTACCTAAATCCTTAAGGTTTTTTAAAGCCCCTAGAAGCCTATCATTATCTCTTTGATGAAGACCTATACTTGGTTCATCAAGAATATATGCAACACCAACTAGACCTGACCCTATCTGAGTAGCTAGCCTGATCCTTTGTGCCTCTCCACCGGATAAACTGCCTGTCGCCCGGGCTAAAGTTAGATAGTCTAGCCCTACATCAATAAGGAACTTTATCCTTGCCCTAATCTCCCTTAAGATTATATTACCAATCTGCATCTGGGTTTTGTTTAAGTCCAGATCAGTCATAAATGTGGCTAGGTTTTTTATAGATAATTCTGTTACGTCCGAAATATTCTTATCCCCTACTGTTACAGCTAGAGACTCCTTCCTTAAACGCTTACCCTTACACTCTCTACATGGAGTCGTCTTCATAAAGCTTTCATACCCCTGCTTTGTAGTCTCTGAATATGTCTCACGATAGCGTCTTTCAACATTCTTTATTAATCCTTCGAAGGCAACGTCATATACTCCTTCTCCCCGTCTACCCTTGTAATAAACCTTAACAGATTTACCTCCTGTTCCGTGGATAAACATATGACGGATCTTCTTAGGCAATTCATCATAAGGAGTATTTAAATCAAACTTATACTCCTTAGCTAAAGCATCCATTATAGCCCTAGAATAGCTGTCTTCCTTAGTAACTGACACCCATCCTGGAGCGGCTACGGCACCACCAATTATGCTTTCTTCTGGAAATGGAACTAAGAGTTCTTCATCAAACTCCATCTTAATACCAATACCGTTACATTCAGGACAAGCACCAAAAGGATTGTTAAATGAAAATGATCTTGGCTCCAATTCTTCTATACTTATATTACAATCAGGACAAGAAAAGTTTTGGCTAAATATCTTCTCTTCCTCACCATTTACATCAACAATCATAAGCCCTTCTGATAAATCTAAGACATTTTCTATAGAATCAGTTAGCCTTTTTTCTATGCCCTCTTTAATTATTAACCTATCTACAATTACCTCTATATTATGTTTTTTATTCTTTTCAAGCTTTATCTCTTCTGATAGATCATATATATTACCGTCTACCCTAACTCTAACATAGCCACTACGTTTGGTTTGTTCAAATAACTTTACGTGTTGCCCCTTCCTACCACGAACTACTGGTGCTAAGAGTTGAATTCTTGTTCTTTCTGCTAGAGTCATAATTTCATCAACCATCTGGTCTACTGTTTGTTTTTTTATCTCCTTGCCACATTCAGGACAATGGGGAATACCAATCCTAGCATATAACAAACGGAAGTAATCATAAATCTCTGTTACAGTTCCCACAGTTGATCTAGGATTTCTATTTGTAGACTTCTGATCTATTGAGATGGCTGGTGGAAGCCCTTCAATGGTATCCACATCTGGCTTTTCCATCTGACCTAAGAACTGCCTAGCATAAGAGGACAGAGACTCCATATACCGTCTCTGTCCCTCCGCATAAATAGTGTCAAAAGCCAAGGAAGACTTACCAGAGCCACTAAGACCTGTAAGAACAACAAACTGGTCCCTTGGTATATTCAAACTTATATTATCTAAGTTATTCTCCCTTGCGCCTCTTATCTTTATATATTTTTTATTGTCTTTCATTCCTTCACCTGTTCTATTTAATTTCATTTAATTGTTTATTAACTTCTATCATCTTATCCCTTAATTCTGCTGCCAACTCAAAATTAAGTTCTGCTGCTGCTTTATTCATCTTCTTCTTTATGTCTTTAGATACAGCCTCTAGTTCAGCCTTAGACATGGACTCAAAGTCTTTCTCTAAATCTTCTGCATCTAGATCTGCCTTTTGAGATATAGTAATCAAATCCCTAACTTTCTTAATAATAGTTGTAGGGGTAATATCATTAGCAAGATTATACTCATGCTGTATCTTTCTTCTTCTATTGGTCTCTGAGATTGCCTTATCCATAGATCTAGTAATCTTGTCTGCATACATTATTACCTTACCCTCGGCATTTCTTGCAGCCCTACCTATGGTTTGGATTAATGATGTTTCTGATCTTAGGAAGCCTTCCTTATCAGCGTCTAATATTATAACAAGTCCAACCTCAGGAATATCAAGTCCTTCCCTAAGAAGGTTAATTCCAACCAGTACATCAAATACCCCTAACCGCATATCTCTAATAATCTCTGTTCTCTCCAATGTTACAATGTCGGAATGGAGGTATCTAACTTTAATTCCAACCTCCCTAAGATAGTCTGTTAGATCTTCTGCCATCCTTTTGGTTAAGGTTGTGACTAGAACCTTATCACCCTTATCCACCTGGCCATTTATCTCACTAATTAGGTCATCTATCTGTCCCTTAACTGGTCTTACAAAAATCTCTGGATCTAGAAGTCCAGTCGGTCTAATCACCTGCTCAACCCTAAGTAACTCATGGTCACTTTCGTATTGGGACGGGGTTGCAGATACAAATAGTATCTGACTTATCTCACTTTCAAACTCCTCAAAATTCAAAGGCCTATTATCCAAGGCTGAAGGTAATCTAAAACCATATTCAACCAAGGTTGTCTTACGGGCCCTATCTCCTGCATACATGGCCCTAACCTGAGGTATAGTCATATGAGACTCGTCAATAATCATAAGAAAATCATCTGGAAAATAATCTATCAAGGTATGAGGTGGCTTACCTGATTCCTGTCCTGTTAAATGCTTAGAGTAGTTCTCTATACCTGAACAAAATCCAGTTTCCCTCATCATCTCAATATCAAATCTTGTTCTCTCTGTTATCCTTTGCGCCTCTAAAAGCTTGTCCTGACTTTGAAAATATTTTATTCTTTCTTCTAACTCTGCTTGAATGTTTTCTATAGCTATCTCCATCTTGTCTGCTTCCACAACATAGTGAGATGCAGGAAAAACTACTAGATGTTGAAGACTTGAGATAACCTCTCCTGTCAATGTATCAATCTCTAGGATTCTATCAATTTCATCTCCAAAAAACTCAACCCTAACTGCAAGTTCACCAGAAGAGGCAGGAAAAATCTCTACTACATCTCCCCGAACTCTGAAGGTTCCTCTCTTGAAGTCTATATCATTTCTTGTATATTGAATATCAATTAATCTTCGTAGAACATCATCCCTATCCATAATCATACCTGGCCTCAGGGATAAGACCATCTTCTGATAGTCAATAGGACTACCTAAACCATATATACATGAAACACTAGATACAACAATAACATCCTCCCTCTCTGTCAGTGAAGCAGTGGCAGAATGTCTTAATTTATCTATCTCATCATTAACAGATGAATCCTTCTCAATATAAGTATCACTAGAT
>CAYOAJ010000125.1:0-5979 GCA_964401895.1 uncultured Herbinix sp. | reverse complement strand
TTATTTTTACCAGCTTTCTATATTGCTGCAACAACATATCAGAGTCAGATGTTACCAGTTGAACTGGCATTATCAACCCAAGCTGCAAAGGTAAATGTTCCATTTTCATCAGCTGCAGAAGTGCTCGGTTTGCTTCTTGCCTTTGAGATATTAATTGAGGCTGGTTTACGACTTCCTAAAGCAGTAGGAACCCCTATGTCTATACTAGGGGGTATTGTTGTTGGTCAATCAGCAGTATCTGCTAATCTGGTTTCACCAGCAGTAGTTGTAATAGTATCCCTAGCAGGAATTGCTGGCTTTGTTATACCTAATCATGATTTAAGTCATTCAGTAAGAATTATTAGATTTACTTTAGGAATAGTGGCTCTTATTGCTGGATTCTTTGGACTTGCTATAGGGACTATTGTATTGATATTACATTTATGTAGTCTAAATAATTATGGGACTGCCTATATGTACCCATTTGTAGATGTAGATAAAAGAAATCATAAGGATACCTTGTTTAGGTTTCCTATAAACTTTTTTACCAAAAGACAAGAAGATATTGTTCCCAATAATTTAACAAAACAAAAGGTAAAGGGGAAGAGAAAAGAATGAAAAAGCTAATCATTATTTTAATTTCCCTGCTTCTTACCTCTTGTTCCCATGATATGAATCGCAGGGAAATTGATGAAATCAACATTATCCACGTATTGGGAATTGATTATGAAGAAGAAGAGTATAAAGTCAGTGTGCTTTATTCTGCTGCCGGAGGGGCTGACCCAGAAGAGGGTGAAGGGTCCGGAGATGAAGAGTTGCTTTCAGGAAAGGGAAGAACACCCTATGAAGCCCTTGAAGATGTTAAGCTTAAAAGTAAGAAAAACATAACACTGGCCCATACAGGTAACTTTCTTATAGGAGAAGAGGCAGCATTAAGTGATATCAGGTTGTGTCTGGATTTCTTATCAAGAGACGAAACAATTAAGATGGAATCACTTTTTTATGTAACTCAGGGTATTTCTGCAAAAGACTTTATAGAAGAAAGTATTGATGAAAAGCAGAATGTACAAGAAGATTTAGAGGCAATCAAACAAAAGCAGCATGAACTTTTAACCAGGTATGACAATACTTTAGTAAATATTCTTAATGAAATAAAACAAAATAAGTCTAGCTTGTTAATACCTTATCTTGTTTCTGAAGACAAGACATACTTGATTAATGGATATGCGGTCTTTGATAACTATGTTTTGATAGATTATTTGGATAAGGAGACTTCATATGGGGTAGATTTTATAAAGGATGCCTTAAGAGACTTTCCCATATTTTTAGAAGATGAAGTTAGTTTATCCTTATCTTATTCCAAGACAAAACTCAAATCAGAGATAATAGATAGGCAAATTAAGGTTTATATAAATATTAATTTTGAAACAATGGTAAGGGAAATTATAACGAATGAGAATATTTTTAATAGAGAAAAGATAGAAGAGTTAACAGACGAACAAAATAAATATGTGCAAGAAAGACTAGAGAAAGCTGTTAATTATTCAGTTGATAATGGAGTAGATATATTACAGATAGCTAGACTAGTGGAAAAAGAACATGTGAATCAATGGGCAGATATAGAAGATAATTGGGATGAAATTATAGCTGATATTGAATATGAAATTAATTTAGATTCTAAAATAGGCAAATCATTTATTTTGGGAAAAGGAAGGTAACTTATGATATATATATTTGGTCTTTTGTTAATTTATACTTTATACAGTCAATGGAACAAATTAATTGAAGAAAAACGTAATTTGTTGGTCTTTATTATACTTTCCTTAATTGGTATTTCTATGGGGCTTATCCATGAACTCAGACCGTATAGCAATAGTATAGCTTATATGATAGAAAAAGCATATAAATTGAGGTGACTATGATGAAAAAAGAAGTATCTCTTAGGCAAATAGCTTATATGTATATTCTTATATCCATAGCACCAATTCTTCGGCAGATACCGAATTCATTAGCTAGCCAGGCAGGAAGAAGTGGATATTTAAGTCCTTTATGGTCTATTTTAGCTATTATTCCAATAACTGCAATAATAATTAGCCTTATAAAATCTTTTCCAGGCCTTAATTATTATGAGCTTATGGAATCTATTCTAGGTAAGGTTCTAAGCAAAATAGTAATATTTTCTTATTTAATATGGTTAATGATCACAATACCAACAAAGCTAAATGCATATTCCTTAACTTTGCAGTTTACCTTGATGCCTAGAACTAAAACAAGCTTTTTTTTAGTGACTATTGTAGTATTGATCTTTTACGGCTTATCTAAAGGAATAAGAACGATTTTTCGTTTTGCCGAGTTTATAGTAGGCCCTATACTTATATTATTTCTTGTTTTATTTATATTTGCCTTTAGTAAGATAAGGCCTGACTATCTTATCCCTGTAGCTTATAATAATATCTCAGATACAATAATTGCTTCAAAAAATGTTTTAGCTGTAGGAGGTTATATAATAATTGCTTTGTTTTTTGCGGATAAGTATGGATTAAGGGTTTCCAAAAAAAATATAAATAAATTGTGGGTTGGGACAATATTATTTGTTATTCTTGCTTTTCTAGTAACAGTTTTTACTTATGGAGTAACAGGTGCAGACTTAGCTGCTAGTTTACCCTTTCCTTTTTATATTACAGTAAAGAGTATATCCTTGTTCAATATATTTGAAAGGTTTGAGGTCTTAATAACCCTAATATGTATTATATCTGACTTTATAAGTATTTCTATTTACTCTGTTATATTAGTAAGGTGCTTTGTATGGTTATTTAACTTGAAGGAAAAGACTTTCTTATATGTACCTTTAACGGTCATAGTATATTATTTGACTTATTTTATTTCATCTAGTCAGTTTGAATATGAGTTTTTTTATAAAAGCATTTTAGTGAATTTGAATCTCGTTTTTCAATATTTAATTCCGCTTTTTATAGGATTGATAGGTTTACTAAAGAAAAAGGCTATTAGGAAGCAATATTAGATTATCTATTCATAGATATGTATATTGAATTCGTCATCATCGTATTTATATATACGGCGTTTAATTACATCTTGTGCAACAGGATCTTTGATCTCATAGACCCTATGGTATTCTTTGCTTTCTGGATCTTTTACAGTCTCACATCGATTATTGTAAAGGAAAAGAATTAAATCGTAACAATCAATCCAGATTTCGCAGATACTATCTTTTTGTGATTCATCAAAGATAAGCTGGATTCCAAAGTGGAGGTGGGGTGTTCTAATGTTGTTAACATTCTCTTTTGTGCTATATCCAGTCCTACCTAGATAACCAATAACGTCACCGGCTTGAACTATGCTTCCTTCTTCTAAGGACTTATTATAGGGGAAATTTTGTCTTAGATGGGCATAATAATAATACCTTTTACTATCAAAGCTTCTAATACCAATTCTCCACCCCCCATATCGGTTCCAACCAAGGGCTTCAACATACCCTGATTCAACAGCTACTATAGGAGTTCCCACTTGGCCCATCATATCATGGCCTAGGTGCTTTCTTTTAAATCCATAGCTTCTAGATACCCCAAAGTCATCAAAGTGGCTGTAAGGATAGAATTTAGCAATAGGAAGAAAGGCCTTTAAGCCATATTTTTTCTCCCATTTATTACCCCCAGGACTGTCTTCATCAGGAACTTCAATTTCATATTCACCTACCATGCCACCAATAACAGCTTCATAGGCTTCATAATAATAGTCATAATGTTTTAAATCCTCAGTAAGGCTTTCTATAGTTTCTTCCTTAGATTGTAACTGGTTGGTTAGGTTAATTATATCTTTTTCCTTATATCTAGAAAAGTCACCTCCATACCTGGTTCCTAGATATGCTAAGAGTTCAATCCAATTAAGTTCAACATCTTCCCCTCTAGATTCCACATCATATTTATAGGCCTTATTAAGAGCCTTAGAACTGACATCAAAACTAACCCACTTGATAAAATCATTTTCTGCATCAGATACTGATACGTAGCTAGCTTCTTCGCCATGATAATCTCTTACAATTACAGAAAAAATCAATAATACTACTAGTAGCCCTAAGAAAAGTAGAAGATTAAGATAAGGTTTTTTAAGCATTATAAATACATCCTAATAAATAAACTTGTAATATTTTATGAGAATGTTTTAAGAACTATAACTAAGAGAGAACTATTAGATACGGAATCATTGAAAAATGTCTTTCAACATTTCCTTGTTATATTTATAATAAATATTTAATTTTTCTTCAACAGTATCATAAGTAGCAAGAGCGATCTCCTTAAGATCTTTGGCTTTTTGTCTTTTTAGTTCTTTTTCAAGCCAATTAAAACTTTTACCAACGTTTACAAGGTTTTTACTCATTATTCTACCATCTATAATTATATTGGCAAGGGGCCAATCTTCATTAACTTCTAGCTCTATATCATCAGCTGTTAATGGACGGTTTTTAGCTAATGGAAGAACGCTAAATTGCCCATTAGCTTCTAGATATATGGTATGGACTTCTTCAAGATTATAATATCCATTTATTCTACAGATAGACAGTAATTCACCGATGTCAATTCTTGCTTTTAGTAGGTTTTTCTCGTATAGTTGTCCGTCTTGATAGAGTAGAAGAGCGTTTTCTTCGAAAAATCTTCTTGCATAAATGGACTTGCAGGTTACAATATTAATAAATACTGCACTTAATGCAAAGATGGTCATGGAAACTAAGGGTTCTATAATGCTATCACTTGACATAATTGCCAATTCCCCTGCGATAGATCCTATGGCAACACCAGTAATGTAATCGTGGGCACTTAATTGTGATATAGACCTATTTCCCATGAATTTTGATAAGGCAAATAAGCTTATTAAAGAAATAAATGTAGAAATAACGATTTTAATTATGTTAGGCATTGATGACCTCCAGAAATATTTCTTAATCTCCTTTTTGCATTAGGACATCTTGATGTTCTGGGTGTTTTTCAAACCAAGAAGCAGCATAATCACAGACGGGATTGGCTTTTTTCCCAGTTTGCTTTAACTGTTTTACCATTTCCAGCATTAAACGACTAGCAATACCTTGGCCGCGAAGGGAGGGATCAACAAAGGTATGGGCAACATTAACTGTATTTTCAGTTACATTAGGAAATGTAACTGCAGCAACCATACGATCATTTTCATCTTTTACTATAATTCTATTAGGTTGATTGATATATTTAAATTCCATAGGATCCTCCTTATTCTAATTGACCACCAATCATAGCATAATTAGAACCTATTCTTTTACTATGATGATGGTCAGCTAGTTATATAGAAATATTATGGTTACAAAACATGAATTTTATACTTTAGATTGCTTCGAAATAATCAATTAAAGGAGTAGGGGGTTCAATAACATCCCTACCAACATATAAACTTCGGTCTAATCTTACTTTAAACTCCCATTTAACTAAGGAAATAGTCCCATTACTTATCTCAATAGCAGTAATATCTTGTGGATATACACATGAACCATCATTAAAATAAAGGCCTTCTCCCGGCTTGGGAAAATAAGGTTTGTGGGTATGGCCAGTTATAATCATTTGATTTTCTTTTATTGACCACTCCATTAATCGTTTTTCTACTTTGCTTTTTTTAACGTTATTTTTAGAGGCACTAGTTGGATTACGAATGCCTATTAGCTCTAGAGGTCTCCACAAATATCTTATTAAAAACCTTGATACACGCCAAAATGTATCATTTAATAAATCAACCTGGTGACCATGGGTTAAAAGTATTTGATAATTGCTGTTTTTGTATTTTAATAAGATTCCTTCGTGAATTTCAATACCCGGAAATAGGGGGATGTTTTCGTTAATAGTGTCACAATAAAATGAATTGCATTTATTATTAAAGTATTGTGGATCTTTTTTCACCATATCATGATTACCATAAATCATGTAAAAACGGTCAGACTTATAGAACTGAGATAATAGCCAAAAA
>CAYOAJ010000124.1:4450-5988 GCA_964401895.1 uncultured Herbinix sp. | reverse complement strand
TCTCCAGATAGAATGTTACAAGGAAGGCTTTTCTCCTATGGTGATGCTCAGCGTTATCGCTTAGGAGTAAACCACCATCAGATTCCTGTAAACTCTCCTAAAGGGGTTGAGAATCCTCATTCCTTCCACCGTGATGGTGCTATGAGGGTTGACGGCAACCTAGGTTCACAAAATCATTATGAGCCTAATAGCTATGGCAACTGGAAAGATGATATTAGTCTTAAAGAACCAGTTGAAAAAGGCGGGGATGTATATAGGTATGATTTCAGAGAAGACGATAGTGATTACTATACACAAACAGGAATGTTATTCCGCGCAATGACTAAAGATCAACAAAGAGTATTATGTGCCAACACTGCAAGAAATATGGGTGATTCCACCTTGCAGATTAAGCATAGGCATATTAATAACTGCTACCAAGCAGATCCAGACTATGGTAAAGGGGTAGCTGAGGCACTGCAGATTGATATTAAGGATGTTGACCTTAATCTTCCTACAAGGGATTCCCATGATGGAAACTATGCAGCCAATAACGCTCATCCTGAGCTGGATGTTCCATCAATAGATATCTCTAAGATTCCTAATCAAGAAGAAATCAAGA
This sequence comes from uncultured Herbinix sp., assembly GCA_964401895.1. Classification (GTDB taxonomy): domain Bacteria; phylum Bacillota; class Clostridia; order Lachnospirales; family Lachnospiraceae; genus Mobilitalea. The sequence continues at coordinate 5,387 of CAYOAJ010000124.1, read as the reverse complement.
CTGATTATAATCCTAAACAATTTATTGATCCAATGGATGACCCTTATCTATTATAATACGTAATCCCCCTTTTAATATATAAAAAGCCTAGTCCCCTTGCTAAGATTCAATTCTAGCTAGGGGCTAGGCTATTATTCTGCCTTAAATTATTCTCTTACTATTCTCTTTCTAATATCTCCATAAATTCCTTACCTGTAATGGTTTCTGTCTCATATAGATGCTCAGCAAGTTCATCAAGTTTTTCTCTATTATCTTCAATTATCTTTCTTGCTTTCTCATGCTGAGTTTTAACTACCTCTACTACCTTTTTATCAATCTTGGCCTGGGTTTCGGCTGAACAAGTGGAGGATACGTCCCCTCCTAGATATTGATTACTAACAGTTTCCATAGACACCATATCAAATTCCTCGCTCATACCATATCTGGTAATCATGGCCCTTGCTAGTTTTGTAGCCTGCTCAATATCATTAGCAGCTCCTGTAGTCATCGTGTCGAATACAACTTCCTCTGCTGCCCTTCCACCTGTATATGTGGCAATCTTATTCTCTATTTCTTCTTTAGTAAGTAGATATTTATTATCTTCTTCTACCTGCATAGTGTAACCTAAGGCGCCAGAAGTACGTGGAATTATTGTAATCTTCTGTACAGGTGCAGAGTAGGTTCTCCTTGGCCTCATCCACTCCTGCAACATCATCAAACTTTATACCATCTGAAGATGACACATAAACCTTTGCATTGGACTTACCAAACTGCATAGAGCTCTTGCCTCCGGTTGCCCTTTCCATAAGTTTCTTAGACATATACCTACCAATAGCTACAAACAACACAATTGGCAGTACCCATGTAAGGATAAATGAAAGGAAGGGGGACATTTGCTCAATTATTTCTTTAGAAAATATAGCTCCTGACTCCTCTAACCTCTCTACTAGATTCGGGT
>CAYOAJ010000124.1:0-4350 GCA_964401895.1 uncultured Herbinix sp. | reverse complement strand
CTAGGTTTTTTAATTTCATCCATCTAATCTGTACTCTCCTTCCTCATTATCTTTCTACTATCTTTTGTAAGTAACAACTTCTATTGTAGTCTTAACTATATTATAACCTAATAAAATTATTCTTGCTTGGTCTTTTATTGAGTGGGTGTGAAAATTAGAGATGTCATATCAACATTTTCATGTTTTAATAGCTTTATCTTATTATCAATCCCACTGGCATAACCAGTTAGGTTTCTATCACTACCAATAACCCTATGGCATGGGATTATAATGGATATAGGGTTATGTCCAACTGCCCCTCCTACTGCTTGTGCAGACATACTTTCCTTGCCCATATCCTTAGCCACTTCCTTAGCGATCTCACCATATGTAGTTAAGTGGCCGTAGGGAATATCCAAGAGAATCTTCCACACTTTCTGTCTAAAGTCAGTTCCCATAGGGACAAGAGCAAGTCCTGATAAGGATGGGTTTTCACCTGCAAAGTAGGCATCTAACCAACTTATTCCTTCCTTAAGTATTGGAAGTTCATCCTTTTCTACCATATCCTTTGGCATTGTCTTATCTATATATCTTTGCCTCCCAATCCACAAACCTATAATACTATCTTCATTACTTGCAAGTACAATATCTCCAAGAGGAGACATGTAATTAACCTTATAGTACATTCTTATCACCTTCTTATATTATATCAGACTAATGAAATTAAAATAATAAAACATAGGGTACTACTTACTATAAAAGCAGCAACCACAATTCTAGTATGATTTATTGCAAGTTTCAACAGAGCAAATGCAAGCAATCCTGATAAGGCAAAAATAGATCCACTTAATAATATTAGAAATAAATACGCTGGAACTAAGAAAATCAACATAAACTCTCCAAAAACACTACTAGTTTCTAGAATACTAGGTAACTCTTTAATCATCCCAATTACAGCCCATATTCCAGTAATTATCCCTGTAGAGACAAGGGCAATACTGGTTCTTGTCATGACTTTAGCTGCTTCTTCTTTAAAAATTCTTTCTACTATAAACTTTGCAATTAAAGACAAGGCAGAAAACAAAGTTATAGTAAGAAAAATTATAGGATATAAAGAAAAACTATCCCAGCCTATAATATCTAATATCTCTAACGCTACCGAAAGCATAAGAAAACAGGCAAACATATAAATCACCATAAAAATTATATTCTTCCAATTGTTTTTAATTAACGACTTAATTTTATTCAACTCGCCACTAAACCTCCACCATTTAAACATTTCTTCTATTGATTATAAAATACATTAGTATTAATTACAATCATTTACTTGACTTCTATTTAATCATCTTTTTATTAAAAGTTTATACATATTTATTTTTACTGTGTTAAAATATAAACATACACTTTGTTTAACGCTTTAACTAAAATTATTTATAGAGGAGATAAAATGACTAAATTAATAATCGATACCACTTGCGATGTTAACAGCTCCATAACTGACAAGTATGATCTGGAGATAATTCCACTTAATATAACAATTAACGATAAATCCTATCTGGATGGGGTAAAAATTGATACAGAAACTGTATACAAATACATGAGAGATGGTATCATGCCTAAGACCTCACAAGTATCATACGAATCTGTTACTAAAGCTTTCGACAAGTGTATTGCAAATAATGACGACTTTATCTATCTGGCTTTTTCATCTAAAATGTCTGGCACTTATAACTTTGCCAAGAACATACTAGATGATTATAAAGAAAAGTACCCAGATCTTAAGATGGAGATTATAGATTCAAAAGGCGGTGCTGGTGGAGCAGCCTTAATTGTTATACAAGCCCTTAAAATGATTGAGAACAATATACCCTTCTATACTATAGTAGAGCAGATTAAATTGATGATTGAAAACCTGTCTTATTACTTCACTATCTCAGATTTAAATTGGCTAGCCAAAGGTGGTAGGGTCAGTAAGCCAGTTGGATATGTTGGAAATATGCTAAGTTTAAAACCATATCTTACAGTAGAAAACGGACAGATAATCTTCTCTAAAATGGTTCGTGGAAGCAAAAAGATGATTAAGACTTTAATCAAAGATGTTCAAAAAGGAACATCTAAATTCAAAAATCAGATAATAGGGATAAGTCATTCTGATGATTTGGAGACTGCCCTTAAGATAGAAAAACTAATAAAAGAAACGGTAGATGGATGTAAAACCACAATCTTTCAGATTGGAGCAGTTCTAAGCACCCACTTAGGAATTGGTGGTGTAGGGGTTTTCTTCTTAGAAGAAGAACCTGACATTTACTACTTTGAATAACAATAGCCTTCTATGATAAAGTAATTTCATAGAAGGCTATATTTATATACTTATCTAAAAGTTCTTAATAAAATATATTGAAAGTCTCCATAATATGATTAAATGCAGGCTTTTTCTGAAGGTCTTTGTCAAATAGGCGGGAGGTATTGGTATCATTATCATATAACATAAAACCATCCATAAGGCCAAAGAATGTAAGGCTAGTAATATTGGCCTTGCCGCCCCCATCAGTATCTAGAGTTTGCAGTAAACGCATAATAGAAGCATATCGATTGCCTTGCTCTATAAAGGCTTCTTCACTTGTATCACCTGCATCAATAGATAGCTCTGTAATATGAATCTCTAAACCTAATTCAGCGTATTTATTAATGGCTGTTTTCAAGGTCCCAAGATCAGGTGAAGAAATCCCCCAGTAGCCTTGCATACCTATTCCATCAATTAATCCCTTTTGATTTAGGTGGTCGCATAATTTATAAATATTTTCTAATTTCTTAGTATCAAAGGTACCGTAATCATTATATATAAGAGCTACATCTTCATCTGCATATCTTCTAGCATAGGTAAAAGCTAGCTCTACATAGTCTTCACCAATTACTTCATACCATAAGTTCGGTAAGTCATCTCCATGTTTGGTTCTGCAGTAGAAGAAACTATCCTTATCCCCCATAAGCTCAGAAGGCTCTACAGCTTCATTTACAACATCCCAACAATAAACAACCCCAGGATAGTTCTCTTGAACATATGCTAAATATTGCTGAATAAAACTTTCTAGGCGGTATTCCATGGTTTCCCTATCTACAAGTTCCCCATCAGACTTATAACCCTCCTTGAAAAACCAATCTGGAGTTTGATTATGCCATACTAGGGTGTGGCCACGCATTTGAACATCATTATCTTGGCACCATTGTAGGGTTTTATCTATTGTATTAAAGGTCAATCCTGGATCCTCAATACCACTTGATGAATTGTCTATACTTTGCCTCTGGTCCAGTAAATAACTTGGCTTCATAAGATTTGTCATGGTAACACTATTAAAATGTTTCTTTGCAACTATCATATGCTCCGGAGAGTTGATAGCACAATTATCTAAAGTGCTTCCATAGATACCTGCACCTATTTTAAAATAGTCTTTATTACTATCCTTTAAGGAAGGCCCTGTCAGTGCATCTGTAAGGTCGAATTCACTATCACTGAAATTCTCTAATTCTTCAAGCCAGTATTCTTCATCTACATATGATTCCGTGCTAGAATTAATAGCAAGCTGAAATGTTTCATCATATATTCCAGAGTCTATATTGAAGATATAGATGGTTCCCGGTTTAAGATAAAAACTATAGTAAGCTTCCCCTTCTTCAAATTCTAATAAGGTAGTTACATAAGGGTATGTTAAGGATGTATTATAGTGGTAAAATAAAGTCTTAACATCCACATAGTTCCCCAATTCATTGGTGTAATCATTCCATTTGCCAGTAAATTCTTCCTTAGTCACTAAGGAAGCGTAATCATCGTCTATATATATATCGTATAAGAGATTGACTCCTTCCTCTTTATCCATCAGTTTGATTGTAGATAATACGGAAGTCACCATACTGTATTCGCAGGGAATTGCCTCTAGGTCAACAAAATCTCCATTGTCATCATAATAAAGAGTTACGGCCCATTGGTCTTTATCAAGCCAAGCTGCATCCTCTAAGATTTTGCCATCTTCACATTGCCAAAACAATTGGACAGCCTGTACTGAGTTACCCTCATACTGAATATTGTCAAATTCATAACTGCTAAGAGTTTCTACATAAGTTCCCATGTCATTAGCAACTGGGTTGTCCTCTTCAAATATCATCTTGTAGGCCAAGTCATGGGCAGATGATAATAAGTCCTCTGTTTGAGTGCTATCTTCTAAGCTACTATCTTCTTCTGTAACAGGGGCATCATCTTTCTTACAGCCAGCTAAAAGCAACAGAGATAGCATCATTAATACTAGTAATATTCTTTTCTTCATATCCTTCTCCTATCAAATTCATGTCTTATCATTTTAGTAAATGAAATCAAGT
>CAYOAJ010000123.1:0-6077 GCA_964401895.1 uncultured Herbinix sp. | reverse complement strand
TTGTTGCAATTTCACTTATAGTATCTTCTATTATGATTGGTGTTATTACTCTTATTTCCGTACAAGAGAGAACAAAAGAAATTGGTATCCTACGTGCAATTGGTGCTTCTAAGAGGGATGTATCCAGTATGTTCAATGCAGAAACCATGATTATAGGTTTTGCTTCGGGAGTTCTAGGAGTTGTCGTTACTTATCTCCTTTGCATACCTATTAATGCTATATTACATCGGGTAACTGGTATCGGGAATCTCAGTGCATATTTACCTGTACCTGCAGCTATTGTTCTTGTGATTATCAGTGTATCCCTTACATTGATCTCAGGAATAATTCCATCTAGATCTGCTGCAAAGAAAGATCCAGTTATAGCATTAAGAACAGAATAAAACTAAATATATTAAAAGCTAATGGCTTTCCCTAATCAACTCTGTATAATCTAGCTAAAATGTGATAGAATAGATATATTATTATATTAGAAAGGTTAGGGAATGATATGCAATATCTATTGATAGGAATTGTTTTTGTTCTTGCGCTTTTTGCGATTAGTTTTTCTAATAAGAGGGGGATACCTGCCCTCTTATTATTTATTGTCTTGGGGATGGCCTTTGGAGCAATAGGAATTGAATTTGATGATTTCGAATTCTCTTATAATTTTTCTACTGTTGCACTTATGGTAATTATGTTTTATGGAGGTTTTGGAACCAATTGGTCCATGGCAAAACCCGTGGCGAAAGAAGCCATTGTGCTTAGTTCATTGGGGGTTGTGGCTACCGCCTTACTTACTGGTTTATTTCTTTATTATGCTTTAGGCTTTGATTTACTAGAAGCTATGCTAATTGGATCAATTGTAGGTTCCACTGATTATTCTAGTGTTTCCAATATATTACGTTCGAAAAATTTGAACTTGAAATATAACACAGCCTCTTTACTTGAACTTGAGAGTGGTTCCAATGATCCTGCTGCTTATACAATGACTATGGTAGTCTTATCTATAATTGCAGGAAAGGATGTGTCCGCTCCCTTTATGATTTTATCTCAAGTAGTTCTTGGAATTGCTGTAGGTTTTATTTCTGCTTTCCTTGTTGGAAAGTTGATTAGAATTCTTACATTTAAAGCTGACGGACTTTATGCTGTTTTTATGGTTTCAGTTATGCTTATTACATATTCTACAACAGATCTTATTGGAGGAAATGGTTACCTAGCACTCTATATCCTAGGTATTTATCTTGGAAATATAGAGTTTAAAGGTAAGCGCAGTATTGTATTTTTCTTTGATGGCTTTGCTGAAATAATACAAATAGGTTTGTTTTTTATCCTAGGTTTATTATCAAAACCATCAAGTTTTATAGAGGCACTTCCTATAGCACTTATTGTTGTTATATTTATGACTATCATTGCCCGTCCATTAACTGTTTATGGACTTATGTTGCCATTTCGCCTAAAACGTAATCAACTAAATATGATATCCCTTGCGGGAATTCGTGGGGCTGCTGCCATTGCCTTTGCTATTATGGCTGTAAATAGTGATATAGCTTTCTCAGTGGATGTTTATCACATAGTATTTGGTATCTGTGTATTTTCATCTTTAATTCAAGGTTCTTTAATGTCATCAGCATCCAGAAGGTGGGATATGCTAGATCCTAATGATACGGTCTTGAATACTTTTAACTATTATCAAAGTAAAGCAGAGATTGGATTCCTAGAAACGAGAGCTCATCCAAATAGCGGTGTAGTTGGTAGAAAAGTAAAAGATTTAAACATGGCATTTGACTTTATCGTGGCTAAGATTAAGCGAGATGGTAAGACAATTGTTCCCAGGGGGAATGTAACTATTGAGGAAAATGACCTTATAGTCTTAGGCGGTGAATTATACTTTGATGAAAGTGGGCAAGAACTTATTGAATTTACTATTCCAAAAGGACACCATTGGGAAAATAAACTGATTAAAGACTTAGACATGGAAGATGACCAACTAATTGTAATGGTACAAGATGGGGATGATGATGTAATAATTCCTACTGGAGACTATAAGCTGTCCCACAAAGACAAAGTAATTATTCTAAACATAGATGAATAATAGGAATTAAAGAGAAAGGTTTGAAACATAATATATGAGCATAAATGAGAAGATATGGGATAGATTATTAAAGATAAAGACCTCAGGACGAGATGCTTCTAGGGCAGACCAACACCATTTTCCATACGAACCAACCCCTTATACTGTACTAGAACGATTAGCCAATAGTGGATTAATCAGAAAAGATGATGTCCTTGTGGACTATGGGTGTGGAAAGGGGCGGGTAGATTTTTTTATCTCGTACCAGACTAGGGCAAAAACCATAGGTATAGAGTATGATGAAAGAATTTACGGCACTGCATTAGAAAATCAAAAGACTGCTATGTCAGCTAATCGAGTTAGCTTTGTACTGGGAAAAGCAGAAGATTATAAACTGCCGGTAGAAGTTAATGCTTGTTATTTTTTTAATCCATTTTCAGTTAATATATTTAGCAAGGTGATGGAAAGAATCTTAGAGTCTTATTACTTTGAACCTAGGGAAATATTATTGTTTTTCTACTATCCTTCAGAAGAATATGTATCCTATCTTATGACCATAGATGAAATAGAATATATAGATGAAATAGATTGTAGAAGTTTATTTAACAAGGATGACCAGCGAGAAAAAATAATTATTTATAAGATGTCTTAAGATAAGAAATTTTTCAATATTATACTAGGGTTATTTAGCTTGATTAGCAGGTTGAATAACCCTTTTTGTATGTATAAAAAAGTTGTTAAATATATAACAAAAAGTCTTTGTTTTTTTAATGATATATGTTATAATAATAAATGGTTGTGAAAAAAATAACAATAAATTCTTAAAAGATGAAAGGAGCATATAAATGGCAAAATTAGCAATTGTAACAGGTGGATCCAGAGGTTTAGGTAGGGCTATGGTTCTACGCTTAGGAGAAATGGGTTATAACGTTGTAATGAACTACGTTAGTGACTCTAGTAAAAAAGAATGTGAAAAGAACTTAGAAGAATTAAGAAGGATGGGTGTTGATGGCATCTATGTTCAAGCTGACGCTTCTAAGTATGAAGAGTGTGAAAAGGTTGTAAAAGCAGCAGTTGAAAAGTTTGGTAATAAAATTGATGTTTTAGTTAACAATGCAGGTGTTAGTAATAATGCACCATTTTATACACAAGACCACAGTGATTATGAATGGCTTGTAGGTGTAAACCTATTTTCTGTTATGCATATGACACGTCTTGTATTACCATACATGGTAGAAGCTGAAGAAGGAAATATTATCAGCATTTCTTCAATTGGTGGTCTAATGGGTGTTGCTAACCAAGCAGATTACTGTGCAACAAAATCAGCAATCATTGGTTTCACACGTGCATTAGCTCTTGAATATGCTAATAAAAACATTCGTGTAAATGCAATCTGTCCAGGAATGATCGATACAGATATCTTAAAGGGTGTAAATCAAGATGAGTTAAATGCACTTGCAGCTACAATTCCTTTAGGCAAAATCGGTGATCCAGAATGCATAGCTGGTTCAATGCAGTACTTAATTGAAAATGATTATACAACAGGAGTGTACCTAACTCCTAACGGTGGAATTCATATGCCATAATCCTATACATAGGATATAGATATATTAAATCAAAAGCCCTCAGAGACATTTAAAAGGCCTCTGAGGTTTTTTTGTTGTAAAAATACAGGGAACACTATATATAGGTGATAAGCTTGAGAATGAACACAAATTATAGTATAAATCTAATTGACATTCTTACCAGAAAGTGATAGAGTTTTAGATAAGTATAATAGATAAAAAAGACTATGTATTTTTTCTGGAGGAGATAATATGAAGGTGTTAAAGAGGAACAGTCAGTTAACAAAGTTTGATAAAGGAAAGATAGAAGATGCGATTCTCAAAGCTATGAAGGGTGGTAGCGGGATTGTTAAAGAGGAGATTGCAAGGGATATAGCAAGTGAGATAGAAGAAGAATGTAAGGAACTTGAATGTGTAAGTGTTTATGATATTGAAAATAGAGTTTTCAATAAATTAATAGATAAAGATCAACGTCTAACAGCCAAAGCTTACGAAGGTTACAGAAAAGTACGTGAGTACCAAAGAAATATTAAAAACTCAACAGACGAATCCATAGGGGAATTACTTGACGGAACCAGTGAATACTGGAATTCTGAAAATTCAAATAAAAATACTAAAGTAGTAACAACACAAAGAGATTATCTAGCAGGAATTACAAGCGAAGATATTTCTAAAAGATATCTCCTAACCCCAGAAGTATTACAGGCTCATAATGAGGGAATTATTCATTTTCATGATATGGATTACTTTGCTCAAAAGACCTTATATAACTGTAGTCTAATTAATTTAGAGGATATGTTACAGAATGGTACAGTAATTAATGGTGTTATGATTGAAAGACCAAAAAGACTAATAACAGCCATGACAATAGCAACTCAGATAATAACTGCTGTAAGTTCATCACAGTATGGTGGCACAACCATTACATTAACTCATCTGGCTCCTTTTGTTAGATATAGTTACAAGCGTCATCTACGCAAATATAAGGAAAGAGGATTAGATGAAGCAACTAGTTTAGAGTACGCCAAAGAAGATCTTAGAAAAGAAATAAATGATAGTGTTCAAACCTTTAATTATCAAGTGAATTCTATGACAACAACCAATGGACAGGCTCCTTTTCTTTCTGTTTTTATGTATCTAGGTGAAACTGATGAGTATAAGGAAGAGCTTGCTATGTTAATCAAAGAATTCTTCCATCAGAGGATGCTTGGCTTTAAAAATGAAAAGGGTGTATATATAACACCAGCATTTCCAAAATTACTTTATGTTTTGGAAGAGGATAATATACATGAAGACAGTAAGTACTGGTACCTAACTAAGTTAGCTGCAAAGTGTTCAGCAAAGAGAATGGTTCCAGATTATATTTCAGAAAAAATAATGTTAGAATTAAAAGTAGATGAAAATGACGATGGTCAATGTTATCCATGTATGGGATGCAGAAGTTTCTTAACTCCATATCTTGATGACAACAATAAATCAAAATACTATGGCAGATTTAATCAAGGTGTGGTTACACTTAACTTAGTAGATGTTGCACTTTCATCCCGGGGTAACTTGGATGAATTCTGGACCCTAATGGAAGAAAGAAGTGAGCTATGCCATCGTGCATTACAGATAAGGCATGAAAGATTAGAAGGAACCTTATCTGATGTGGCACCAATATTATGGCAACATGGTGCTTTGGCTAGACTTGAAAAAGGTGAACCTATAGACAAACTATTGCATAATGGATACTCCACAATCTCCCTTGGATATGCTGGCTTATACGAATGTGTAAAATACATGACCGATAAAAGCCATACAGATGAGGAAGGTAAAGAGTTTGGCCTTAAGGTTATGCAATTTCTAAATGATAAGTGTAATGACTGGAAAAAGGTTGAAAATGTTGATTATAGTGTTTATGGAACACCAATTGAAAGCACTACTTATAAATTTGCTACAAGTTTAAGAAAAAGATTTGGTGAAATAGAAGGTATAACTGATAAGGATTATATAACTAACAGCTATCATGTACCAGTAACAGAAGAAATTGATCCATTTACAAAGTTATCTTTCGAAAGAGAATTTCAAGATCTATCACCAGGTGGAGCGATTTCTTATATAGAAACAGCTAACTTAACTGATAATGTAGAAGCTGTATTGGAAGTTGTTAAGTTTATATATGAAAATATAATGTATGCAGAGTTAAACACTAAATCAGATCATTGTAATGTGTGTGGCTTTGATGGTGAGATTCTAATTGATGATGATATGAACTGGTATTGCCCTAGCTGTGGTAATAGGGATCAAGACAAGATGAATGTTGCAAGAAGAACTTGTGGATATATAGGAACAAACTTTTTCAACCGTGGAAGAACCCAAGAAATAAAAGAAAGATTTGTTCATTTAGACTCACATGATTATGTTGAAATTGTTAAATAACATCTAAATTAATAGATGGGTCTGATTGAATCTATCAG
>CAYOAJ010000122.1:0-6135 GCA_964401895.1 uncultured Herbinix sp. | reverse complement strand
CTTCTACATCAAATAAGTCTGCTCCCCTACCTATTTCTTCATCTGGTGTAAATCCAATCTTTATATCCCCATGCTTAATATGAGGGTTTTGAATTAGGTATTCCATGGCAGTAATAATCTCTGCAACACCTGCCTTATCATCTGCACCTAGAAGGGTAGTTCCATCTGTAAGCAAAAGTTCTTGCCCTATTAAATCATCTAGAAAAGGAAAGTCTTTTCTTGTCATGGTATATTGGTCATTTAACCTTATATCTCCCCCCTGGTAGTTAATTATCTGAGGGTTTGTGCATCTACCATCTAGGTCTGGGCTTGTATCTAAATGTGCTATAAAACCTATAGTTGGTACGTCTTTATCAATATTTGATTTAAGGCTAGCATATACGTAACCATTCTCATCCTGCCTTACATCACTTAATCCTATCTCTTTAAGCTCTTCTACTAATAGGGCTCCAAGCTCCAATTGACCCGGCGTACTTGGGCAAGTTTCACTTCTAGAATCTGCCTTAGTATCAACAGCTATATATCTTTTGAATCTTTCAACAATCTTATCCATGTTATTATCCTTTCTCTAGTAAATTTTATGTAGTTTTATTATACTACTAATTACTTATATTCTCAAATAGGTCTCTAAACTCTAGCTGGTGGTCAATAAAAACATCTACAAGTAGTGGATCAAAGTGACTTCCACTATCAGACCTAATAATATCTACACTCTTTTCATGTGAAAAGCTATCTTTATATGCCCTTTTGGACCGTAGGGCATCGTAGACATCAGAGATAGCCATAATCCGAGCAGATAAAGGAATCTCAGTCCCTTTAAGGCCCTTATTATAACCACTGCCGTCCCATTTTTCATGATGATTTAGAGTTATCTCCATACCCATCTTAAGAAATCCGTTCTTGTTATATTGCTTTCCCACTTCTGCAAGAGTGTCATAACCTATCTGCACATGGGTCTTCATAATTGCAAACTCTTCCTCAGTAAGCTTACCAGGCTTAAGTAAAATCTTATCAGGTATGCCAACCTTGCCAATATCATGTAAGGGGCTGGCCATGTATATGGTTTCTAAAAAATTATCAGTAATTGTATCTGCGTATTCTGGTATGGACCTGGCTTTTTGAGCAAGCAACTGGCAGAACCTTGCCGTACGTTCAATATGTGCACCAGTGTCATCATCCCTTGACTCGGACAACTTAATTAAGGCATAGATAGTTGCCATCTGAGAAGCTGAAATCTCTTGAACCTTCTCTTCTACCAAACGGTCAAGATTTTTTGCTATGTAGGCATGGTCTAGAATTAGTTCTGTCAGCAGTTCATTTTGATTTTGGTAATCTATTTCCTTAGCAAAGCTTTCTAAGGCATACTTTTCAAGATCTATAACTGAATGTGAATCTGTCCTATTCATGTTGACTCTCCTTCAAGATATAGTCTATGCCAACGTTGTCAATTTCTCTTAGATGCCTAATAATTGCTTTAATATCCTCTTTCTCATATATAATACTTCCATGCTGAGGAGCTATTCTTTCAATGTCCAGCTTTTCTATAATATTTAAGGTGTGGTCAAGAGCCCGGTTTGACGGTATAAGCTTTCTATGAAACTTTACCATTCCTTCAATAGGACATATGTCTAAATTGATCCTGCAATTTTTCAAGTCTTGGCATTCCCTACAAGCCTGGTTAAGCTCAAGCTTTAAGGTCCACTGATTATCAAAACTTCCAAATAAATCACTTGAGAACAGGGTTTTTGTCTTCCTATCATAAGTTACAAAGCTACCTGGTTGATGGCAATAGGGAGTTGCATAAAACTCCAGCCGCCTACCTGTGGCAAAATCATAATGGTTATCCAGATCACGAAAATCTAACTTTTCTGTTTTAGGGGAATAGTAATGAATGAACATATTATTCTCTTCATGGGATATAATTTTTAGATCATCACTTTTTATAATGGCCTCTAACTGAGGTAGGCTTCCGCAAAGGTCAGGGTCATAGTGTTGATATATAAGCCTGGTAATTTGTGAGGGTCGCAAGCCCGTTCTTAGAATCTTTAGCATAACAGAAGAAAAATCTTCCCGGTTTCCTCCGTCAATTAGAACAGCTTCATCTCCCTCAATAATTAGATATGGATTACAGTGAAGGCCTCTGTTTTCATCAGAGTATCCTACCCAGTATATCCCCTCCTCAATCTCTACTGGTTTCTTGTATAAATCTTCTTTATTATTTTTCAAGTTTACTTCCTCCTACTAGCTGTAAAAACTTTTGTCATAGTTTATGTTGGATTATCTTTCCCTTAAACTATTATATATAGTTAAGACCTAAGAGTCTACCTTTTCCTTATCATAGGATTACATAAAAATAAGGCAACATTAGCTTTATAGTTAATGTTGCCCGATACTTTGATACATGTCTAAATAACCTTAATGAGTTTTGCTTTTGTTTTCATTTTAGACAGTATTGATGAAACCTCCAGTGTGCTTTTGTAATCTCGTGATTCATTGCTTATACTAACAGCTGATTGCATTGTTCTTTTTAATGTTAATTTCAAAGATGGAATGTAGAACTTCCTGATTAATATCAAGTATCTCCTCATTGGGTCTTTGAATATAATATTGTTAGGGGAAATGTTATATTGCTTTAAGAAATCCTTGGTAAAGCCTTTCTTAAATGTGTTGTCGTGCATGATATTGGGATTAACATTGATAAAAAGCTTTTTATTATGAGGGGGTAAGATAAACTTATGAGCAGCTTCAAGAGCAATTGCTCTGTGCTTTCAAACTCATTTTCGCAAGTTATTCTACTAAGTGCCTCATAGCCCAATATATTTCCACTCTTCAAAGATATAATTGGCTGAAAGACAATCTTTATCTGTTTGTTATTTATAATATTGTCTAATGATTCTTTTTTCTTATCCATTTATGTCCACCATCTTATAGTCGAATTATATATAGATTTAAAAAATGCTCATATCATTATGGAGCATATCTATTAAATATTTATCACGATTGTGTAAAATACATGTTAAGTCTTCCTAGATGATGCTAGAGCCTTTCTTGTAAACTGACTAGAGCCCGGATACCTTATTATAACTAAGCCACCACCATCTCCTCCGCCAATACCAGCATTATGATGGTTTGAAATAAATAGATCAGCTCCCCATTCATTGGCCTTACTTGTTCGTTCTCTTAGGGCTACATCCGTTTCCCCTGTTGGATCATCTGTCCTTAGTACTTCAACATTACTATAGTTTTTTAGCCTGCTAATTAACTCTGTCGATACTCTATCATTTAGCTCCCATTCTTTTATACTACCATAGCCCATATAAGAGGGGACTTCTTTACCTTGAGTATCTAGTCCATGACCTGCATCAATAGCAATTTTAATCATATTTATCAGCCTCTATCTTCATTATTTTCAGCATAAGATATTACATTATATTATATTGCCTTAAAAATAATGAATTCCTGATATTTTATTTATTATAGAAGAAATAAACCTATATTAAAAGAATAATGGTATAACTAGGGCTAGACACTTACCAACATTATAAGATACAAGGTTAGCTACAAATGAATACATTATTAAGCTCATAGTAGAAAAATGAATCCTATCCTTATCAACTTTTCTATAATAATATATGTACAGCCCAGCCTCAACAACAAATATCATAAGCTCTAAGATACGATAAAACCTTACAAATTGTACTAGTCCCATATTATAGCTAATAAAAAATAGTGCCAAGTTTAATCCTATTTGTGTGATAATATTAACCTTAGCAATAAAACGTAATTGATGTTCTTCTCTAATTCCAAAAAGTCCTGCAATACCTAACTCTACTAAGATAGTTAGAACAGTCCTTACTAGAAAAGATATTATCTCCACTGGCAACTTGCTGACTTGATTAACTAAAAGTTCTGAATCCATAAGCTCAGCCCTATAATAGCTATTAAACTTATAACGCTCTAATATTTCACTAGCAAAAAAAGTATCTGTTTCCGGAAGATATATAAGAATTTTAAATACTTCTGGCGGGTAGTAGCCCCATCTATATCTATGAGTTTTTGAACAATCCCAATCATTTCCTATATAATTAAAACCATCCTCATCTTCATAGGTTGCAAATTTTATATATATTAAATCTTCTTCAGAAAGTTCATCTTCCTTTGCCATCTTTTCCGCTCTTTCTTTCATATAATCAGCGTCACCATGAGGACCTCCACCTTTACTTTCAGTCAAGAGTACAACATAATATTTTTCACCCTTAAGACCTGCTATATCAATTTTAATAGATGGTTTTGGACCCACATCAGCACTTACAGGTATAGGTATCATAAGTATTATTGTTAGAAAAGAAATAAAAACAAACACTTTTTTCTTCATATCATCCCCCCCGATTCTTGAAGAATAACTTAACTTACTATCTCTTTAACTCTTCCAACAATCCCATTCTCAAGCATAACCTTTATCCCATGAGGATGACTTTGTGAATTTGTTAGGATCTTAGAAACTATTCCTTCTGTTAGATTTCCAGAAGACTGATCCTGCTTTTGTACTACTTTGACCCTCATACCTATTTTTATATCATTTCTATTTATTATCTCCATAATAGTTTATCTCCTTATACATCTCTTTTATTTTATTAATATCTCTGATTTTTAAGTTCCAAGCTACATCTTCTTTTATTGCAAGAGCAAAACGTCCAACACCGATATAATTAACAGATATCCAATAGTTTGAACTAACTACATCACGACCAATATCAACAGTTGTGAAAACACTGGTTGCAATTGTAATCATTCGAGCAATTGTAGGATTGTTCGTAGGTTTTACCTTATCCCAATCAATCTTATTCATTTCAGAAAAAGACTTTATGTCTTGTTTTTTCATCTCGGATGCAAGATGACGGATGAAATAAAAACATCTAACAAAAGTATCATTTGCCACAAAAGGAATTGCCTGCCTCCCTATATCCATACCGAGATCTGTTTCCCTACGCAGATCAAATCTTAACTGTGTATCTTTAATGATATTGCCAGACTTATCTCGCCTAGCAAATAAGCTGCCGTTAAAAAGTTTTGATGAATACTTAGATAGACAGTTGTGTTCTTCATTAATGTTTTTATAAATGAGTAAGGCAGATATTTCCTTTGCCAGTGAAAGCAAGGGACCAGGTATTCCTGTACCACTGCTTTTACCAAGGGTACTACTTGAACCAGCAACATCACTTATTAGATGAAGAAACCATGTGATAGTTCCATTTGCTATCTTTGATGCTAGGTCTTGACCAATGTGTTCCCTACTCTTTTCTACTATATCCATAACTATAAAATTACCTTGGGTGTCTGTTCCATATGATTTATAAGTAAACTGGGTAAGAAGTGAAAATACAAGTCCCACAATGGTAGGGTGATGGGCGAAATCTCGAAGATGATGTTGTAATCCTCCGCCGAAGTCAGGAGTATTACCATCGCTAGGAAGCTGATATTTTTTCTCCAAGTGTTTTACCGCACCATTTATGTCATCTCCCCTGTAACCAACCATATTGGCAGATTTGCAAACAAAGCTTTCTATTTTCTCAGGTGTAAAATCACAACAACGTTCTAAGCTAAATTCCACCCATCCAAAGAATATCAAGTGTTCCACATAGAAGACCACTGGCGATTGAAAGTATGTAGTCTGTTTTATCCTCTTGGCTTGATAGCAGGTCAATCTGACTGTCTAAATCATAAATAACCCTATCTAGGTCATACTCGAAGTTACTAGTACCGTCTTTGTATTTTTCTAGCTTTACTTGTACGTTGCCTAATTTTATCATATTTATGACCTCCTAACAGTATTTGTATAGTTGCCATTTGTATTAAAAAAGTTCTATTTATTATTAGTATACTATATTTTTACATTGTTTTGTGAAAAAAGGCGAAGTTCATCGTTTATATACGATTGAATCCTTCGCCTCTTTATCTTCATATATTAATTAGTCTAATTTTCTCTCAGCCATAATGCTATCATATTGATACAATCCAGCCCAGCTGTCTTTTATTCTTTCAACTCTTTCAACAATAGTACTGAACTTATCTTCTTCTTCAATTTGCTCGTCAACGAACCAGTGAAGTAGGTTTAATACTTTTTGATCATTTTCT
>CAYOAJ010000121.1:0-6163 GCA_964401895.1 uncultured Herbinix sp. | reverse complement strand
TAATAGTGTGGAAACATTTATATTTTTTCCTGGTGAAGAAAGCAAGAATCTTGATACGGTTAATAAATGTTATGAGAAGTTAATTGAAAACTCCTTTGACCGTAATGATGTTCTTATAGCTTTAGGAGGAGGAGTTGTTGGGGATTTAACCGGCTTTATAGCTGCCACTTACCTTAGGGGAATTAGATTTATTCAAGTTCCTACATCTTTACTTGCTATGGTTGATTCCAGTATAGGTGGTAAAACAGGAGTTGATTATAAGTCATATAAGAACATGATTGGAGCCTTTCATCAGCCTAGCCTAGTCTATATGAACCTATCCACTTTAAATAGCTTACCAGACAGGGAATACTATTCCGGCATGGCTGAAATTATTAAACACGGCTTAATAAGAGACTCTGAGTATCTTCCTTTCTTGTCAAATAACTATAAAGAAATATTATCTAAAAAGTATGATATTATAAAAGAAATGATTATAAGAAGTTGCATGATTAAAAAGGAAATTGTTGAGCAAGACCCTAAAGAAGCGGGAGAGCGGGCACTTCTTAATTTGGGACATACTATTGGCCATTCTGTAGAAAAGTTAAAAGAATTTAGCTTGCTTCATGGCGAATGTGTGGGAATAGGTATGGCTGCTGCTTCTTATATGTCCTATTCAAGAGGATATATAAGTAAAGATGATTATGACCATATTCTTCAAATAATAAAAAGATTTAATTTACCAATTAATGTGTCAAATCTTTCTGTAGATGATATATATCAAGTTACTTTATTAGATAAAAAAATGGATTCTGATAAGATTAGATTTATCTTACTAAGAGGGATTGGTGAGGCGTATATTGACCCAACGGTTACAAAAGAAGAGTTAACTAAGGCCATACAAACCATCTTATCTTAATTTATAATATATTATGGTGGCATTATAATGGGAGGTTTTATGAAAGAGAAAAGAAAAAGTTATTTATTACAAGCTTTACTTGTAATAATACTTGTATTAATAGATCAAGTTACAAAATTCTGGGCCAAGACTGTCTTGCCTGGAAATCCAATATCCTTGATACCTGGGGTATTAAAGCTACAGTATCATGAAAACACTGGGGCTTTATTTGGCATTATGAGTGATAACTCCTTACTATTAGGTTTTGTCTCTCTTCTTTCCTTGCTTATAATAATAGCTTTTTATAAAAAAACCCCTTTAGATAAAAAGTACAATATGCTTAGATTTACATGGATATTGCTTTTATCTGGAGGTATTGGAAATGTCATAGACAGATTTACACATAGGTATGTTATTGATTTTATATATTTTGAACTTATTGATTTTCCTACATTCAATGTGGCAGATAGTTACGTGACAATCAGTATAGCACTAATTATAATTTCACTTATATATCATAGAAAAGACGGTTATTTTGATTTTCTTGAAGATCAGGAGGATGAGGGAAAGGATAATTCCAAACATGAAGAAAAGTCTTAAATATATAGTTGACGGGAATATGGTAGATATTCGTATTGATAAATATCTTTCTATTAATAATCCTGACCTAAGCAGGTCTTATATACAAAAATTAATCAATGATAATAATGTACTCGTTGACGGTGAGGCTGTTAAATCCAATTATAAGCTTAAAGAAGGCCAAGGCATAACGATGTGTGTCCCCGAGGATAAAAGCCCTATAATCGAGCCACAAGACCTTGAAATCGATGTTATATACGAAGATAAAGATATTATACTAGTTAACAAAGTTAAAGGTATGGTTGTATATCCTGCTAGGGATCATGAAGATGGTACTTTAGCTAACGGCTTGTTATATCATTGTGATGGAAACTTATCCACCTTAAATGGACAAGAACGACCTGGGATAGTCCACCGACTAGATAAAGACACCTCAGGTATTATCCTAGCATGTAAAAATGATTATTCCCTAAGATTTATATCAAAACAATTTCAAGAACATACAGTAATCAGACGATATCAAGCACTAGTATATAATACTTTTGACCAGGATAGTGGAAGAGTAGAGGCTCCAATTGGAAGGCATGAAAAAAGACGTACCACCATGACTATTAATGAAAGAAGTGGCAAATATGCTGCTACCAATTATAAAGTATTAGAAAGCCTAGGCCATAAGTATTCCCATATTGAGTGTAGTCTAGAAACAGGGCGAACCCATCAAATAAGAGTCCATATGGCAAGTATTAACCATCCACTCTTAGGAGACACCATATACGGACCTAAAAAGGTCGAATTCGGCCTTAATGGACAAGCTTTACATGCAAGTATGCTTGGATTCATGCATCCTGATACAGAAGAATATATGGAGTTTCAGGCACCACTTCCAGATTATTTTAATAACTTATTAAATCAACTAAGAGCAATTTAAATATATAAATAAGAGGTAAACTGCCTTGAAGAGAAATGCAATTAATAAACTAATTCAATGGAAAAAAACCAAAAAACATAAACCAGTTTTATTAACTGGAGCAAAGGGCGTAGGTAAAACATTTCTAGCATTTGATTTTTCCAATGCCTTTTTTGAGAACATTATCTATATTAATTTTGAACATCAAACCAATATAGAAGAAATATTTGAGATATCAGACTATATAGAGATAAGGGACAAGCTAATAGAAGTCAACTTATTTGTTCATAGTGACAAAAAGAAGACTAAAATCAATTTATCACAAACCATACTTGTCTTGGATGAAGTTCCTAATAAGAATTTGCTGCTAGAAAAGATTGATCTATTATATAAAAAAGATATTTTCCCATATATCATCACGATATCAAGCAATTCTACATATGTAGACTCTCATAAATTTCAACACAACTTTAAACATATATCCCTTCATCCATTTTCATTTGATGAATTTTTAAGAGCCATTAATTGTGATTGGTATATTGGGACAATTAAAACCCATTTTGAAAGTAATACAAAGATTCCTGATATTCTACATAAAGAACTTCTTCAACTTCATGACCTATATCTACAAATTGGAGGAATGCCTCAGCTTATAAATGAATACCTTGCCCAATCTACTACAATCAACCTAGCTGAACAACATAAGGCATTAGTAGGTTCTTATTATAATTTTATTCTAGAAAATGATATGGAATCTCAAGGTTTGAAGATGAAGCAAGTACTAGAGAGTTTACCCCAACAGCTTATAAAAAACAACAAAAAATTTCAATACAAAATAATCCGCAAAGGAACTACCTATGCCATGTATAAGGATGCTATCGACAATCTTGTTGATGGAGGATATTGCTTAAGGTGTAATAAGATAAGTACAGAAGATTTAGTATCCATTACTAAACCCAAAAAGAGCACATCCTTTAAGCTATATATGCCTGATGTAGGACTATTGTATACAGGATTAATGGGAGAGGGGAAGCAATATAAGGATCCATCTATGAGGAAAGCTCTCCTGGAAAACTATATAGGTCAAACCCTTTATTCATCTGGTTATCCTCTATACTTTTGGGAGTCCAGCTCTATGGCAAAAATTGAATTTATAATTAAAAAAGACAAAACATTTATACCAATTGAAATTCACACAAGCAGCAACACAAGGTCAAAAAGCGTTAGCGTCTTAAAGCAAAGTATAGACTTTCCATATGCCATTAAGATATCAAATAAGAACTTTTCTTTCTCAAATGACATAAAATATGTACCTTACTATGCCACCTTTTGCATTTGATTTAGGAAAAGGGTTGACAAGGAAATTCTATTGGGATAGTATGGTATTAAGAACTTCATCTACATATGTAGATGCGAGTTTTTATTTATATTAATATGATGGTAAAATCTAAAATGATTTAATGTTTTTATACATAAAGTTATTAATCTAATAGGACCTTATTCTATATAAGTAGAATATCTTTTTAAAACTTTTCTTACTATTAAAAGGGGGATTGGGATGTCATTACCAGATATACGTCTACATGAAGGTGAATTAAATGTAATGGAACTCTTGTGGTCTAATAAGGTTTTAGCCGCTAGAGATATTGCTAAAATTATTAAAGAATACATAGGCTGGGAGAAAAACACAACATATACGGTAATAAATAGGTTGATAAAAAAAGGGGCAATTAAAAGAGAAGAACCTGGTTTTATATGTAGTGCCTTGGTTTCTAAACGTACAGCACAAATAATAGAAACAGGAGCCTTACTAGACAAACTATATAATGGCTCTCTTTGTACCTTTTTCACTGAATATGTAGGCAATAAAGATTTATCACAAACTGAAATAATGGAATTAGAAAGAATAATTCAAGAAAACCGTTTCTAGATAATCCTATCTATAAAATTTGCATATTATAAATTATAATTAATTATAATAATATGAGGTATTTTTATGCTTATTCATATAGTTGAACCAGGAGATACAGTTTTTAATATTGCCCAGCGTTATAAAATTTCTCCTTCAAGGCTAATTATTGAAAACGGAATTACTGATCCAAATCATTTAGTTGTAAATGATGCATTGATAATCTTAGAAGCTGAGCAATTATATATTGTTCGAGAGGGAGATACTATTGATAGAATTGCCTCCTTATATAATATAGATGTAATGCAATTACTTAGAAACAATCCGAATGTTAGCCAGCGGGGTTATCTAGTTATAGGTGAGGAGATAGTTATAAGTTATGTCGAAGAAGATGAAAAACCTTTACTTTCAATTAATGGTTATGTCTTTCCTTTCATTGATAGAACAGTTCTGAAAACAACCTTACCTTATCTTACCTATATAAATATAATGTATTATAGGCTCTTAAGTGATGGTACTATAATTGGCTTAGATGATGAAGATGATGAAATTATACAATTATCAGAATCATATGGCGTAGCTCCAATTATGTATATATCCCTATTAGACAGTAATAATCAATTTGACCCAGATACAACACATGAAATCTTAAATAATGAAGAAATAAAATTAACATTAATTGAAGACCTTCTTAGACTTACAAAGGTAAAAGGCTATAAAGGGGTTAACTTTTATATCCCATATATTTCTCTTGCTGACAGGGAGCTTTTTCTTGAATTTGGTAGGAGAGTATTAAGTGTTTTTAATAGTGAGAATCTATTGGTTTTTATTACTATAACACCTTCTTCTTTCGAAGTTTCAACAGGTATAGAATATGAGGGAATAGGTTATGAAGCCTTAAATCAAGTGGCCAATTCAGTTGTCTTTCTTTTGACCTATGATTGGTATAATCCATTAGAATTACCTAAATCAGCCTTACCTTTTGATACTGTAATACAGTCAATATTGAAGAATATGTCTACAATTTCTCCAGACCACTTTAATTTAGGATATGCCAGCGTTGGTTTCATCTGGACCCTACCTTTTATTGAATACGAGGATACAAGGTTTATAACTGTTTTAAATGCTATAAAACTTGCATATGAAGTTGGAACAAGTATATCCTTTAATGAAAATACTAGATCTGTATATTATATCTATATTGCTAATAATCATGAAAACCTTGTTTGGTATAACGATGTCCGTTTTATTGATGAACTTATTGAAGTAATAAAAGAATACGGCATCCAAGCCGTTAGCTTTTGGAGTGTTGTTGGATTTTTGCCGAGACAGCTCTTAATGTATAATGTGAATTTTGAAATAGTGAAGATAATATAGGAGAGATGGTATGTCAGATTCTTTAATGTTTCTTTATATATTCCAGCCCCAACTATTCGCGAAATCATAGTTTAACGAATAGTTGGGGCTACTTTTATACTAATTAAGCTATTAAGGCCTATTCTAAGGCTTTTAGTCCTTCTTTCAATTCTTCATGAAATAACATATAACAAAGGAAAACTGGTATCATAAATATTACTGATGCAGGTAACATTACTCCTGGATCAAAGTTTTCTGCATTTGCAATGAATGCTGAAAGGTTTCTTAGCTTATCATTATTAACATATAATAATGGTTGCTCAACCATATTCCAAGCATCAGCAAAAACAAAAAGTCCAACTGCAGCTATACACACTTTAATCTGTGGAACAACACAATGCAAAAGAATTCTAAAGGCTGAATTGCTCTCTAGTCTTGCAGCCTCAATCACTGATGAATCTATTTCCCGCATATACTGATGGGTAACAACCACTGAAAAGGGCGAAAAAATCATTGGTAATATAATTGCCCAAGG
>CAYOAJ010000120.1:2593-6216 GCA_964401895.1 uncultured Herbinix sp. | reverse complement strand
GGGTTTTGGAGCAATAGCCATCAGTGACCACAATGTTATTGAAGGTTCCAGAGTGAAGATAAAAGAGTAGTTATGGGAGGAAAAACATGAAAGTTTTAATTGTAGGAAGCGGAGGAAGGGAACACACCCTAGCTTGGAAGATATCTCAAAGTCCTAAGGTTGACAAAATATATTGCGCTCCAGGCAATGCTGGAATGGCTGAAATTGGTCAGTGCATAGATATAGATGTTATGGATTTTGATTCCCTAGTAAGCTTTGCTGAAAAAGAGGGAATTGATCTGACAGTGGTAGGGCCAGATGATGCCCTGGCAGCAGGAATTGTAGATGCATTTTCTGCTAGAGGACTTAGAATATTTGGACCAGGTAAGAAAGCGGCAATGATTGAGAGCTCAAAAGTGTTTTCTAAAAATTTGATGAAAAAATATAATATTCCAACTGCTAGATATAAGGTGTGCAATTCTTGTTCTGAGGCTGAGGAATATTTAGAAGATTGTAAATGTCCTATTGTAGTAAAGGCAGACGGATTGGCCCTTGGCAAGGGAGTTATTATATGTAATGACAATGAAGAAGCAAAACTTGCAGTTAAAGAGATTATGGAAGATAAGAAGTTTGGCTCTGCTGGTAACAAGGTAGTTATAGAAGAGTTTATATCAGGACCTGAAGTTTCTATCCTAGCCTTTTGTGATGGAACTACCATTAAACCAATGACCAGCGCCCAAGACTACAAGAGGGCAAAGGATAATGATGAAGGACTTAACACAGGGGGAATGGGTACATTTTCACCTAGTCCTTATTATACTGATGATGTTAAAAATTTTTGTGAGAAATATGTATTTCAGCTAACTATGGATGCTATGAAGGCTGAAGAAAGAGATTTTGTAGGAATACTTTTTGTAGGTTTGATGTTGACTAATGATGGGCCTAAGGTATTAGAGTATAATGCTAGATTTGGAGATCCAGAGACCCAGGTGGTTTTACCAAGACTTAAAAATGATCTTGTTGAAGTTATGGAAGCCTGTATAGATGGTAGATTAGATGAGATAGACTTGGAATTCTCAGATGAATCAGCTGTATGTGTTGTTCTAGCATCAGATGGTTATCCTGAAGCTTATGAAAAAGGATTTCCTATAAGAGGCTTGGATAAGTTTGAAGGAAGTAAGGAATATTATGCCTTTCATGCCGGAACTAAGTTGGACAATAAGCAGGTATTGACCAATGGAGGTAGAGTTCTTGGTGTAACTGCTTTAGGCAAGGACCTTGAAGATGCAAGGGCAAAGGCATATAGGGCAACAGAGTGGATTGACTTTGATAATAAATATATGAGAAGGGATATTGCAAAACTGGATAGCTAATCCATCCTTGCATAAAACTTGATATATAGACATCTTATAGCATAAAAAACATTATATGCCACATAAGTGCCATAGTTCTTTTGTAATATAAACAGTAATTAGGGGAGTTTTTATCCTTAGTTACTGTTTTATTTGAAAGGGGTTTTTTATGAATAGAAAAATTAAAAATAGATTATTAATTATACTTTTATGTATTGCACTTATTGCACCTAATATCATTAGTAGGAATTATGAACATGCATGGGCATCGCAAAAGGGAGAGGTTACGGCATCTTCTCTTAATGTTAGAACAGGACCTTCCACATCATCAAAGAATGTTATTGTTGGTGGGACAAGGGCCTATCTTACTAGGGGAGAGACTGTTGAGATACTAGGACAAGAAGGGGACTGGTATAATATTTATTTCCGTTTTAATGGTAAAAGGCTTAATGGTTTCGTTCATGGAGATTATATAAAGACTGAAGCAACAGTGAAGCCAACAGCTAAACCAACACCTAAACCAACGCCTAAACCGACTCCCAAACCAACACCCAAGCCCTCAAATGATAATACATCAGGGCAGGCTTATGACTTTATGGTTAAGGGGGAGGTAACAGCATCCTCGCTTAATGTAAGAAGTGGTCCAGGAACATCTTCCTCTGTTATGGCTGGCCTTAAAAGGGGAAGCAAGGTGACAATCGTTGGAGAGGAAATGGATAGTAGTGGCAAGACCAAGTGGTATGAGATTACATATCAAAGTGGTAAATCGGAAAGGAAAGGCTATGTATCAAGCCTTTACATAAAGATTGACTTTTCAGACAAAGTTCTAGGTGTTGTGACATCTAAAAATACTAGAATTAGAAATACAGCAAGTTCTAAAGGGGCATATGTAAAGAAGAATAATGGTCCTATAATATCTTTAAAGAAAGATAAGAAAGTAACAATAAAAGATGAAAAAACAGTTAGTGGAAGTAAGTGGCTGAAAATATCTTTTAAGGTATCAGGAGATACTTATTCAGGATTTGTACCTATTAATAATATAGGTTTTCGAAAAGAGGCAGCAGCAAGTCCAACGCCTAAGCCAACTGCAACAGCAAAACCTACAAAGGCTCCAAACCCGACTGATCTTCCAGAGATGACTCCGGTGCCGACGGCTAAGCCTACACCAACAGCTGAGCCAAAACCAACGCCAACGCCAAAGCCGACACCCAAACCAACTCCGGTACCTACAAAGGCTCCTGAGCCAACCATGGCACCAGAGCCAGTAGAGATATTAGTAATACCAGATATGTTAATTATGACAGGGATATATAGTCCATTAAATGCTTTTGTATGTAATACAGAATATTTAAATGTTTATAAAAATGTTTTAGTTTCAGAGGAATATCTTACAGATATTAATGGAGACCCGATTTTACTTATTAGTGGAATGCAGGTTACAGCTAATAAGGTCGTAAGGGTAAATGGGGTTCCTTACTATGAGATATCTGTAGATGATGATATTACAGGCCACGTGAAGGCGGAATATATATATATTGGTAACACCCTTCCAGCTGGAATTGAGAATCCATATGTACCTGGAACAAAACCAATTACCCCTAAAGATCCAGGGGATAAGGTAAGTCCAACGCCGACTCCTTCATATGGAGATGGAGATAATCTTGATTTTGAACTTAAGCTAATTAATCAGGGCTTTCCTGAATCCTATAAAGAAGGCTTAAGGCAACTACACCAAAGACATCCCAACTGGGAGTTTGTAGCCTATCACACAAACCTTGACTGGAATACAGTAATCAGGGAAGAAAGTCTACCAGGAAAGAATACTATTCCCAATAGTAAAAGTGTAGAATGGTTATCCTTCCAAAATGGAGCTTATAACTGGAGTACAGATAAGTTCATAGTATATGATGGTTCTTATTGGGTTACTGCATCTAAGGAAGCTATAGAGTATTATATGGATCCAAGAAACTTCCTAAATGAAACGGAAATATTCCAGTTTGAGCTACTAAGATATCAAAGTGAATACCAGAACAGACAAGGGGTAGAAAATATTCTTAGAGGTACCGCTATGCATAACACAACATATGATTATTCAGATGATAGTGGTAAGAATAAGACTATATCCTATGGAAAGACATTTATTGATGCGGCCAAATATTCTGGAGTTAGTCCATACCATCTAGCTTCTAGGGTGAAGCAGGAAGTGGTAACAGGGCCAAACACTTTAAGTAATAGTGTATCAGGAACCTATAAAGATCATGAAGGTTATTATAACTTCTATAATATAGGTGC
>CAYOAJ010000120.1:0-2583 GCA_964401895.1 uncultured Herbinix sp. | reverse complement strand
CTGGTGGAGGAGCAGTTGCCAATGGTCTTAGATATGCAAAGAATGGAACAAAGAACCCTGCAACTAACGCTAAATATATGATTCCATGGACTAATAGATATAAGTCTATTGTAGGAGGTTCATATTTTCTAGGGTCTAGTTATATCCATAGAGGACAAGATACTGTTTACTTACAGAAGTTTAATGTAACACCAGTATCAACTTATTTCCATCAATACATGACCAATGTAGAAGCCCCATGGGCGGAGGGAAGGAAGATTGCTTTAGCATATTCTAGTATGGATGATGCACCAATAGTATTCTCAATACCAGTGTATTTAAATATGCCTAATAGCCCTGCTCCAAGGCCTACAAAGAAATATAATCCTAATAATAGGTTGAAGACTCTAGAGCTTTTAGATGGAAGAGGTAAGAAACTAGAGTTGACCCCATCATTTAGTCAAACAGAATTGAATTATTCCATGTTTGTTGACTCCGATGTGGATTTGGTTGAAGTTAAGGCCAAAACTGTAAGTAATAAAGCAAGCGTTTTTGGAGATGAGATAATATATCTAATGCCAGGAATTAATGAAATAGTAGTTCCTGTAATTGCTGAAAACGGTGATGTGGCTGAATATAAAATTAATATAGTGAAAGAATAAGTTAAAACAGGATAAAGTGTCCGGCCGGTGGGTTAAAATCTGCTGGCCGGATATTATTAATTATATAATTATAGATTACAAATCTGAGAAATATGATATAATAAAAATAAGAAAATACAAAAAAGGGGAATTAATATGAGAAGACTATCAAAATACATAAAACAGATTATAATGTTAGGGATAATAATATTTCTAGGAATTTTCCTAAACAAGGAATCAGTTTCTGCAGCCAGTGGCAAGATAGAGATAACAACAGAAGAAAGTCAGGTTTCATTAGGTGAAGACTTTAATGTATATATAAATATAAGTTCAGAAACTATGTTTAGAAACTTTGAGGCATATCTAATATATGATGAAGAAAAACTTGAATATAAGGGTGGATCCTCCGTTATTAGTGGTGGAGGAGGTTTTTTAAACATATCGGATATAAATACTTCAGAAGAAGGGTATAGTAGAAAATATGCTCTTCAATTTGAGGCGAAAAATGTAGGAAGTTCCAATATTAGTTTTCAAAATCGAATTATGCTATATGATTTTGAAAATGATATGGAAATGGCTGTTTCCAGCAATAGCTTAACAATAGAGGTTAAGCCAGCCGAAACCGCATCTGATAATACATATCTAAAAAGCTTAAAAACAAACCCAGGTGAATTACAACCGGAATTTGATAAGGAAACTTATTCCTATGAAACAGAGGTAGATTATTATGTGGATATGCTAATTGTAGAAGCCCTAGCAGAAGATAGTCAGGCCAGAGTTAAAATTTCTGGTAATGATTCTCTAGAAGAAGGGGAAAATGAAGTTTTAATAACAGTTACCGCAGAATCAGGTAAGACCGCGGAATATAGTATTAATGTTAACAAAGAAGCTTCACCTATAGAAGGGGAAGAAGATGACGAAGATGTTGATTCAAATGGAGAATATGGAGAAGTACAAGTTGAGGAAGTGGATGGAGACTTATTTATATTATATAAAGGAAGATATAAAATTGTAGAGCCTGAGGACAGCGTAGAAACCCCATCTAATTTTGTTCAAACAAAGATATCTATATCAGGCCATACATTTGATGCATACTATCCAAGTGGTCAATTGGACTCAGAATTTCTATTAGTTTATGCTATGAATGAGTCGGGTGAAAAAGGATTTTATACTTATGATAGAAGTGAGAAGACATTGCAAAGACTTATTAGGGATGATTGGTTTGTTGGCGCAGATGTAGAAGAAGACGAGGATTATATTTCATACAGAGAATACCGTTCAAATATAAATAAGGCAATAATAATAATTATAGTATTAGCAGTAATATCTATAGCATTAATATTATTATCTATATCTTTGTATATGAAGACAAAAGGACATAGGGGATAGGTAATAAAATAAGGCTTGACAAGAAAAGGCACCTGTTATACAATGTATATAACAGATAGAGCTAATAGAATCGACTTACAAAGAGGTGGTTGTATGTATCTAAAAATTGACTTTAACAGTGACGAAGCCTTTTATATCCAGCTTAGAAACCAAATAATTTATGGAATAGCCACTTCGAAAATTCAAGAAGGAGACAATCTCCCTTCGGTTCGAGTTATGGCAGATTATATTGGGATTAATATGCATACTGTAAATAAAGCTTATAGTATATTAAAGCAAGAAGGATATCTTAAAATTGATCGTCGAAAAGGAAATGTTATTGCAATTGACTGTAATAAATATGAGGCCATGAGAGAGTTAAAAGAAAGCCTAAAAACAATCTTAGCAGAAGCCCATTGTAAAAATGTTAATTGCGAGGAAGTCATTGATATAGTAAAACAGATTTATAGTGAATTTGAAAGAGGATGATTATATGCTATGTGAAAGGTGCCAAAAGAGAGAAGCCAATGTTTTTTATACAGAAATAGTTAATGGAATAAAAAGGGAAGAGAAACTATGCCAGCAATGTGCTAAT
>CAYOAJ010000119.1:0-6220 GCA_964401895.1 uncultured Herbinix sp. | reverse complement strand
TACATGTAATTTAACTTTATTTTATATTATGATCTGTTATTTCTGTTACCCTGATGCCAAAAGCTTCCTCCATAACTACAACCTCACCTTTAGCAACAAATTTACCATTAACTAGTACATCTATCGGCTCCCCGGCCAAACGATTTAGTTCTATAACAGTTCCTGGTGTAAAATCTAGAATCTCTTTTATTGTTTTACTAGTTCTACCAAGTTCCACTGTTACTTCTAGTGGAACATCCATTAACAAATCTATATTTTCTGGTTGGTGGCTTGTCCTACTTCCTTGTACAAATGGGGCAAATTGCACTGGTTGGATATTTACATCCTGCACTGGTTGTTGTACCATATTAGCCATATATTGCCCTTCTTGTTGTTGATTAGCTATGTAAGGTTGAGCTTGAACAGCTTGCATTTGTTCTGGTACTTCTTTCACTTCTTCTTCATCTTCTTCATAATCATCCTCTTTAACATTCATAAACTCCATATATAATTCCTTAGCAAAATCTATAGGATATAATTGCATAAGTTTGCTGTCAACCAAATCTCCAATTACCATACTGAAAGATACTTTTACAAATTTATCACTTAAGAAATCGGCGATTTCAGTAATCTGAACAGGATTGTCATTCTTTAGGTCCAAAACTGTTGCTTCTGGAGGTGATATATTAACCTTTTTATTAAGCATAGTGGAAACAGATGTTGCAGCTGTACCCATCATCTGATTCATAGCTTCACTAATAGCACTAAGGTGTAGTTCTGATAAATCCCCAGAAGTATTGGATCCATCTCCGCCCATCATAAGGTCTGCAATAACTTTTACATCATTATCCTTTAAAATAAGAATGTTATTACCATCTAGTCCTTGTTTATAATAAATCTGCAGAAATACGCAGGGCATGTCATAACTACTAACTACATCATCCCAAGTTGCAATTTCTACTTCTGGAGCAGTAATAACAACCTTCTGGTTAACCAAAGAAAATAATGTTGTTGCTGCTGAACCCATACTTATATTAGATATTTCTCCTATAGCATCTTTTTCTTCTTCGGTTAGGTATTCTTCTTCATCTAAACCAAGACCATTTAATAAAGCATTAATCTCTTCTTGAGATAGCATTTCATCCATAACATGTTACTCCTCTCCTTTTAAGATAGTTGAAACTTTTACCGCATTATTGCCTGAGGAAGATCCCGGAAATGCGGTGAGTTTTTCTATATTTCCTACGAATACTTTCACTTCATCCCCTATCTTAGTATTTAATTTAATTACATCTCCCTCTTGCATATTCAAAAACTCATTAATAGAAATTGTACTCTTTCCAAGAACCGCACGAAGAGGAATTTTTGCATTGGAAATCGCCACTTCGATAATATCTTTATAACTCTTATTATCACTAACTTGCATAGTTGAAAACCAATATTTAGTACTTAGATTATCTATTACTTTTTCAAGAGTAACATAAGGAAGACAAATATTCATCATTCCATCAAGATTTCCGATTTTTAAATTTAAAGTTACAATAGAAATCATCTCATTGGGCGAAATAATTTGCGCAAATTGAGAGTTAGTTTCAATACGCAATAATCTTGGATTTAAATCCACTACATTAGCCCAGGGTTCCCGCAATAAATCGGTAAAAACCACAAAAATTCTTTCGATTATTGATAATTCTATTTCTGAAAATTCCCTTATCTTTTCTAGGGGATATCCTCCTCCCCCTAACATTCTATCCACAATTGCATAGCCTATGTTATTAGCCAACTCTATTATAATATTACCTTCCAAAGGTGCAAAGTCTACAATACCAAGTAAAACTGGATTAGATAAAGCATTAGTAAATTCTGAATATGTAACTGCTTCTGAATTCACCACATCAACCTGCACATTTTTTCTCAAATAAGCCGGTAGAGTGGTTGATAGTAATCTGGAATAATGTTCAAAAATTATATTAAGGGTTCTTAGATGGTCTTTTGAAAATTTAGATGGCCTTGAAAAGTCATAATCCTTTACTTGCTTTTCATCAGCATCTATAAAATCATCTGCATCTAATTCCCCACTGCTGAGGGCAGCCAACAAATTATCTATCTCATTTTGGGATAATACTTCTCCCATATTTACTACCTCCTAGCCTATACAATCCCACAAGTACTTTAGTAATGAGATTTTCCTTTTGTCTATGTCAATAATAACACAAAATACTTATAAAAACACCATCTTTATTACTCAAAAACCAAATTTCCAAAAGAAACGTTAATGATAAAGTCGGAATTAAAATATTCTTGTATTTTCTTAAGACTGTTATCCTTTATTACATCCTTGTTTTCTCTTACATCATCTATAGTATACTTAGAAAACTCATCTGTAACAATTTCTTTTATTGCATACTCATTTTCCTGGATTAAAGGTTCTAACTCCTCAGTGTCTACATGTTTTCTGTTAACAGAAAGAGACAGAAACAAAGCAGCATAATTGTTTTTATTACCAGTTTTCTTTAAGTTTATAATTAACTTTTCTTCAAACTCATGTACATTAATGTCTGATACTGAAATAACTTCCTTCTCTCCCTCTGGAGATTCCAATTCCAAATCAACAATTTGCGCCACCTTGGTCACAAGTTGATTAGTTTTATTAGCTGTAGGAACAATTGCAAATATTAGGACAACTGACAATATAATATTAATCAAGGCCATTGCCATAATAATTATTGTTAAAATATTTTTTCTCATCTTCTTCCTTCTTCCTTTACTTAATTATCTGCTAGAAAGTTTATTGTATATCTTAATTTCAATTCTCCTGTTTTTTGCTCTTCCTTCATATGTTTCATTGCTAGCAATAGGATCAAATTCCCCACGTCCTGAATATTTAAGTTTAGCAGGGTCTAATTGTTTATTATTAATCAAGTACTCAGCAGCATTAAGTGCCCTTGCTGAAGATAGCCAATTATTATTTATGTAAGATCCTTGGCTTGACATTGGAACATTATCTGTATGTCCTTCAATCTCTATTGTAAAATCTGAAAAATTCACTAAGATATCTCCTATCTTAGATAGTACTGGTATGGCTTCTTCCTTAATCTCTGCCCGTCCTGAATCAAATAAAATAGATCCTTTCATAGATAATTGAACAAAACGGAATTCCGGATCAATTGTTAGGTCCATATAATTATCAAGACCATAGTCCTCTGATAATTCCTCGATTCTATGGTACATAGCTTCTGTAGCCTCTTTCATCTCTTCTTGAATCTTATCTAGGGCTTCATCTAAATCTGTAGGAAGTTTCTGGCTATCATTCTTATAATCCATGTCTTGCTCTGAATCATAACTATCCTCTCCCATATTGGAGAAATACTCATCCAATTCATTTAATTGGCTAATACCTGCTGAAATAAGCTGGCCTTCTCCTATAGAACTACCTCCCCCTTCAAATATACTAAAAGCACTTGAAAAAGAAACTGATACTTGTTCAAACTTTTCAGCATCAACACTAGACATGGAAAAAAGCAATACAAAAAAACATAAGAGAAGTTGCATTAAATCCGCAAAGGTGTTCATCCAGTCATCTGAACCAGATGCTTGTTGCTCCATCTTTTTTCTAGCCAACCTCTTCACCACCTTCTAACTCCATTGCCTCTCTACGTGTAGGTGATAAGAAAGATTTTAGTTTTTCTTCGATTACTCTTGGGTTTTCCCCTGCTTGTATAGAAAGTAACCCTTCTACCATTACTTCTTTTATCATAATTTCCTTTGTATTATTAGATCTTAACTTTGTTGCTACAGGAGTAGCAATCCAGTTAGCCAAAATAGTACCATATAAAGTTGTAATAAGTGCTATAGCCATATTAGGGCCTATTGCACCTGGGTCATCTAAAGCTTGTAACATATTAATAAGTCCTATCAAGGTACCTATCATACCCCAAGCAGGACCCATAGCCGCTAGTTTTTCCCAAAAACTTATAACCTTAAAATGTCTTTCCTCTATATAATTAAGTTCTGTTTCCATTATACTTCTTACTAATTCTGGGTCTGTTCCATCTACTATAAGAAGGACACCTTTTTTCAAAAAATCATCATCAATTTCACTAGCCGCTTCCTCTAGTGCCAGTAGACCTTCTTTTCTTGCTACATTAGATAATGAAATAATTGTTCTAATTGTTTCTTCCTCATTAGAAGGAACAACCTTCAATATTAATCTAAAGCTTTTTAAATTATTCCAATACTCCTTAAAACTTTCAGACATAATTAAAACTGAAGAGAACGCTCCACCAAAAGTTATATATACTGAGGGCGGATCTAAGAAGTCCCATATAGCTGCTACTCCCTTATCTCCTGTTACTATTCCATATATAACTAATACAATACACAATATCAGTCCCGCTATTGATGCTCTATCCACAATCGACACCTACCATCCTTGTTTTATAAATAAAATTCCTATCTATAAGTCTACACTAAATATCTTTTTCTTGTATGAAATCACTGATTCTTTAATCTCTTGCCAACTTTCTTTAACAATAAGCTTCTTCCCGGAGGTCAAGGTTATTACTGTATCCGGGGTTTCTTCTACCCTTTCAACTAATTCAGCATTAAGAAGTATCTTTTTACCATTTAAATATGTAACTTCAATCATTTTATACCTCCGTCCTTAATTTGAATATATGTATTATACCTGATACCAGTAAAATAAGATATTATATTACCGGTATCAGGTTAATTGATTAATTACCTCTTAAGATTAATTAATTCTTCTAACAAGGTATCTGATGTAGTTATAATCCTTGAGTTTGCTTGAAAACCTCTCTGGGTTGTTATCATATCAGTAAATTCTGATGCTAAATCCACGTTAGACATCTCTAAAACTCCTGTGGTAAGGCTTCCCCCTCCTTGTGTTGGGTCTTGTCCTATTCCATCAAACTGTCCAGAGTTTTGTGTCTCAACAAACATACTATTACCTACAGCTTCTAAGCCTGCAGGATTGGAGAATGTAGCCACTGCAATTTGACCAAGAAGTCTACTATCGCCATTGTCATATCTTCCATAAATCTTACCGGAACCATCTATGTTGACACCAGTCATATTACCTACCTTTTTACCAGCTCCAAGACCATCAAGACTTCCCCTGTTAGCTTCTAATGAAGAAGAACCACTTGTAGAGTACATGGTTAGACTTGAGAAATCTATATTAATTGGTG
Source organism: uncultured Herbinix sp. (assembly GCA_964401895.1). Classification (GTDB taxonomy): domain Bacteria; phylum Bacillota; class Clostridia; order Lachnospirales; family Lachnospiraceae; genus Mobilitalea. The sequence goes on along the minus strand of CAYOAJ010000119.1, from coordinate 1,031 downwards.
AAAAAGGATTGGCGTCTCCTGCACCAGCATCAGCGCTAATAGTAAGTGCTATTTTGTCTCCACCGTCCTCGCCTTTTATACCAGTATAGGCTCCTGTAGAACCACTGAAAGTAATAACTGGCGGATTTTCATTATTAAAACTAACACTTCCATCATCTTCATTTACTGTAGCATTATAAGTTGTAGTTCCAAATGTAAAAGTTGTAATAGAAGATGGGCCATAAGTTATTTCCCCAGTCGTATTATCAACATTCTTTGTAACAAATATAGAAAGTCCACTTTCGTCTTTGATGTCTGCAATAGACACCCTATACTCATTAGTTTCATTCTCTGACTGTTCTACTCTCAAATCTGCCGAATAACTATGTCCCATTTTATCATAGAATGTAACATTTAAGGGCCTACCATTTCCACTAGCTATCTGAGTATCCTTACTGTCTATATTACCTGAAATATATACTTCCGTTGTTGCCTCAGGTACTGCATATAAGTTTTCTGGTGACATAATAGTCAAAGGGGATACTACATCTGCAACAGTTCTATTAGGATCATTGTCGTCTACCTGCCATCCCATTACTAAAGCTCCTGTTGGAGTGGTTAAGTTACCATTAGCATCAATATCAAAATTTCCTGCCTTAGTGAAATGGTTTACACCGCCACTATTAACAATAAAGAAAGCATCTCCCTCTATCATTATATCAAAAGGGTCGTCAGTTCTCTGTGATGCCCCTGTAGTTGATATTGATGTACTAATTGCTGCTACATTAGATCCTAAACCAATTTGCATCGCATTTCTACCTGCCATTCCTGTAGAAGGATTTGGCCCTGAAGCACTTTGTGTTGTCTGATAAAAAACATCTGAAAATGTTACTCTACTTGCTTTAAATCCAACAGTATTAACATTGGATATATTATTACCTATAACGTCCATCTTTGTCTGATGTGCCTTAAGACCTGATACACCTGAAAACATTGATCTCATCATAATAAATGACCTCCTTATTATTAGGTAATCACTTGTATTCAATCAA
>CAYOAJ010000118.1:0-6283 GCA_964401895.1 uncultured Herbinix sp. | reverse complement strand
GATGCCTTGGAGCAAAAGACCTAAATCCATCTACAAGAAAAGCGATAATGAGGATAAAGACACACCTATGTTAACTAAAGAAGAGAGAAAGATGTATACTCGTAGTGCTGTTTTAGCAGGACTAGTAGTTGCTTTAATATTTATAGTAATAATATTTCTTTTTATTCTATTCAGTATAAATGTATGGTTTAGATAGAAATAGATAAAAAAGAGGCTGTTATAATATTATAACAGCCTCTTTTTCGTGGTGAAATATATATTTTAATCTACACTTCTTCTATCAATAACTTCTATCCTTGTGTGAGTAATATCATCTGGTTTTATACCGCCAACAATATGGTTATATAGGCTAATTAAAGGATCGTGTCCTTGGCCAAAAGGATCTTGTCCTAAGGCTGCATATATATAACCATCTTTAATGTTTTCAAGAACCTGGTCATCGTAATCAAAACAGATGACTTTAGTTTTCCCATGACGGCCAGAATCTTTAATTGCGTCTACTGCACCTTGGATTCCACTTGTTAAAATAACAATAACCTTAAGGTCTGGATTTCTCTTCAAAAGTTCTTTAGCACCATCATATACATATTCATCGCCAACTTTTGTTTCAAGATCCTCAACCATTTTAATTTTTGACTTTTTATCAGTAACTTTTAGAATTGCATTCTGGCGAGTTTCCACATATCCATTTAATTTCCCACGGATTATTGCAAATTCTCCTTGTCCATCTAGTGCATTGACAACCAGCTCCCCTGCAACAGTAGCTGTTGCTTCGATATCTGGTCCAAAGTAAGCAAGGCGATTTACTCCATCAGGGAAGTCTTGATTAAATGATACAACAGGAATGTTCTTTAGGTATGCTTGATTAATATTGTCTTCAATTTGACCTACAGAACCAGGAACTACAATTCCATCAACCCCTTCTTTAATTTTTTCAGCTAGGGTATTATTAAGTCTATCATCCATTACTTCGTAACCTATGTATTCTACTTCTGTGTTCTTATTCCTTAGTTCGTTCTTTGCATATAAGGCGCCTTCTCTTACCCCGTGCCAGAAGGGATGGTCTAAAGGACTAAGCATAACTAGTTTTAACTTTCTAGGACTTACTTCATCTATTGGCTCCACAGAGGTTTTGTATCTTCTCAATAGTGTCTCTATGCTAGACAGTAGATTTTGTAAGGATAGGGCTTGGTTATTAATTTCTTCATTTTCAGCTAATTCTTCTTCTGTAACCGCAGCAACATCTTGAGTTATAGAAGATATTTCTTTGGAAGACCTATGAAGTGATAAACCTTGTTCATTCATGTCATGAGTGCTGTCAGTGATTATCTGAGATTCCTCATGAACTTTTTTCATGTCTTCGCTTAAGATATTAGTGTTTTTATTAATATTATCGAAGGATTCTTGTACTGATTTAAAAATATCCTTACTGATTTCAAAACTTTCAACACATGCATCTATACTTATACTAACCTGTTCATTACTATTAAGAATGTTGTTAAGGAGACGGTTAATTTCACCTATACTATTTCTTGTAGCGGTGGAAAGCTTGTTCATTTCCTGAGAAACTACTACAAATCCCTTACCAGCATCTCCAGCTCTTGCTGCTTCTACAGCAGAGTTTAAAGAAAGTAATTTTAATTGTTCAGTTATAGTCATGATAAGTCCACTTACTTGATCAATTTCATTTAGGTAAGAATTCAAGGTTTCAATCTGTATACTAGTATTGTTTAAGTTAGTTGAGATAACATTCATCTGTTCGTCATACTTATTAACGTTAGTAGTACCTTCTTCAGTTTCTTTTACCGTATTTAGAACAAATTCTTCAATGTTAGCCAAGGTATTAGATATATTAAGAGTTCTATTAGATACATCTTCTATCTGGGCTAAGGTCTGATTGGCCATATTTAATTGATCATGAGCCTTCTCAGCAACAATATTCATATTCTTTGCAATTTGTTCATTACCCTTATAGGTCATATCTAAGCTTTTTGTAACTTGGTCAACTGCTTCCGATAGTATAACAACATTGCCCTTAGTGGAGTCTATAAAGTTCAGTAGATTTCTCTTCATATCATTGAATGCAATTGTTAATACTTCAATGCCTTTGGTTCTATCAGCCATAATATCACTAATATTTAAATTACCATCTGATAAGTGCTCTGCATTAATTTCAATGAGCTTTAAGCCTTTAAAGAATTTTAATAGAGCAAAAACCTCTACACAGAAAAATAGTATCAATAATATTAAAAGAATCTTAGAGATAGAATTAATCAATGTACCATCAAAAAAGCTCAGTATCAAAAGTATTACCATAAGAGCTACATTGATTCCAGATGCTACTAGTAGATAAAATGTCCTCTTACTTTTGTTTTGTATCTTGTTCGAATTATTGTCTGTCATGACTTACCCCCTATGTAATAAATACAAAAATCTATTAAGTAATTTGTTAAAATGTATAAAAAAATGAAGTAATTACTACTTTTATTATTAATTTTATCATTTATCCACTATAAAGACAATAGACAAAAGTGCTATTTTCGAAAGAATTAGATTAAAATCTCCCCGATTGACTTGAGGGATTAGAAATTGGAAGTCAATGGGGGAGATATATTAAAATAGTGAATAAAATTTATCTATGATGCAAGATTAAGACATCTTTCTATATCTTCGTTATTAAGGGATTCTTTATCAAGTAGCTCCTTGCTTATTTGTTCTAAAGCTAATATATTTGATGAAATTAATTCGACGGTTTCTTCATAAAGTTCATTCGTCAAAGTTCTACAACGATTTACCAATTGGTCATCTTGGCTAGCTCCTAGGATTTCAGAATTGAATAAACCTAGATCTGAATCCATACCAAACTTATTAATATAATCAAGTATAAGAGAGGAGGCTTTCTGAATATCGTTGCTTGCTCCTGTGGTGACTTGGTCTTTTCCAAAAATCAAGTCTTCTGCAACTCTTCCTGCAAGTAGTACTTTTATATTGGCTTTCAGTTGCCTTTGAGTTTGGTAGAGAGTGTCTTTAGGAATGCTAAGGTTGAAGCCACCAGCTCCTTTCACGCTAGGTATGATTGTTACCTTGGAGATATAATGGTCTGATAGTAGTAGTTTAGTAGCCAAGGCATGTCCTGCTTCATGATAGGCTGTGATTTCTCTATCCCGATTAGAAATATAGCTTCTATCCATCTTTGGTGCCCCCGCAATTACTGTGTAGAAAGCCTTGTCTATATGTGCTTGCTTAATAACTGGCTGATTTTCATTAGCAGCTGTTATGGCCGCTTCATTTAATAGGTTTTCTAACATGGCACCACTGAATAAAACAGTGGATTTGGCCAAACCATATAGGTCCACATCATCTGAAAGAGGTTTAGTCTTACTGTGAAGAGAAAGTATTTCATATCTGGAATTCACATCTGGTAGACCTATTTCTATCTGCCTATCGAAACGGCCTGGACGAAGTAGGGCCTCATCTAAGGTATCTAATCGGTTTGTAGCTCCAATAACAACAATGCCTTGATTGTCGTGAAAACCTGACATCTCAGTAAGAAGGGCATTAAGTGTCTGATCCCTTTCATCGTTACTGGCAGAGCTGTTTTTAGATCTTTTTTTACCGATGGCATCTATTTCATCTATGAATATTACAGCTTTCTCATTCTTCTTAGCCTTGTTAAATAAACTGCGGATACGGCTTGAACCCACACCAACGTACATCTGAACGAAATCAGATCCACTCATGGCATAGAAGGGAACGTCAGCTTCTCCTGCAATTGATTTGGCCATTAATGTCTTCCCTGTTCCAGGGGGGCCATAGAAAAGCAATCCTCTTGGCATTCTTGCTCCAAGAGCACTATATTTCTCAGGATTTTTAATAAAGCCTATTATATCTTCAACCATAAATTTAGCTTCCACATTACCAGCCACTTGATTTAAGCTGATAGCTGATTGGCTAACACCTTTCTTGTTTACATCTTCCATAAGATTTTTGTTATTAGTATTTCTGGAGTAATAGGCAATTCCTATAATTATTAATGCTAAGAAAGCTACTTTAAGAAGATTAGATAGTAAACTTCCCTGGCCGTAACTTATATTAACTCCGTTAATTAATAAGTTTTCTATAAAGTCCTCTGTTTGAGGGTTAGGAACCTTATATAAGGTATCATTGTCCTCACCCCTTAATTTAACTAATACATTATTACTATTATTATCAATCCTTACCTCTTCAACTTGATTTTCTTCAAGAGCTTGAAGAAAGCTAGGATAGGCCATCTCGTCATTAGCATTCTTAACTATGTTTCTCCCCAGTACAAATGCTATAAGCAAGACAACAGGTATTAGTAATAATAGATATTTCTTATTCATTCTTAACCTCCCATGTTCTAGCTATAATATTATGTCAACTATATATATTGTAACATTTTTACATGAAAAAGCTATGCTAAAAATATGGAAGTAGTGGAGTAATTTTACCCGAAATCAACCCGGATATCCCAGTCTTTTTCGAAAGTCTTTAGTAATACACTTATCTTTTCATTCTCTTCTTGTGTAGTATGGCAGGTAAATGCACTAACAATAACCCACCGGCAAGTAGGATAATTTTTATGAAGATTTTTTATAATATCATTTAAAATATTAGCAGTTAGAATGTCTTCCTTTATTGTTATGGTAAAAGTTTCACCTTCTATAGAATCTAGAGTCCATTTGGCTAGCTTATAAAATGGATTGAGAAGCTTAGCCTTATCCCCTTTATGTATTTTATAATAACTTATATCCCCAGATGGTAAGCATACTTTTTCTTCTACGTGGTCATCTGTATAAGTAAAACTATGTACACTTGCAAGTTTAAGTGATCTATCAAGTGTTTTTGTTGTATATTCTTTTCTTTCTATTAGTTTATCATCCTTATAAATATACTCTGTTATATGATTAAGTGTATTGTTATGGTATTCAATTGTTTTTAATATCTTCTTGTCTTGGTCATATGTATGTTTATATATATGGCAATTCAAGGTCTCTCCAGCCCAATATCTTTGCATAATTAAATTATTGTGTTCATCATAATAATTTGATTGGTTAGCAGCTTGCTTGTTTTCTTTTTCTTTCATAATTTTATCTCCAAATTTATTTTATATAAGTTATTAAAGGATGTTAGAAACATAGCAGATTTTACTTTTTGTGTCAATGCAAATGTTTTAGAAACATATGAAAGCCTGTGGTAATTTCGCATATACTTTAATAATCCTAAAATTATGAGGTTACTATGAATAGTGGTCAAATAGACGACAGCTTAAGTATGGCTCTAGATGTTCCGGAAAGTACTAGGGAGAAGACTCTGGACCTTGATGTAGGTTATGAAGCAGAAACTAATAGTTGGGAGCTGATTGTAAAATATAGTGGAAGTCTAGATAGGGTTGTAGAAGAACTAAACATATCTGCTGTTGAACTCCTTAACAACTACGCCATAATTGTTATTGATGAGAATCTGATTGATGTTTTAGCTACATATCCTGAGATAGAGTTTATAGAAAAGCCTAAGAGGCTATTCTTTGAAGTGGACCAAGGGAGGACAATTTCTTGTATAAACCCCTTACAAACGGCTAGATATAATTTATTTGGAGATGGGGTTTTGATTGCTGTTATTGATTCTGGTATAGACTATTCCCATCTTGATTTTCGTAATGAAGATGGAAGTACAAGAATAGCTGCTCTATGGGATCAGACAATTGCGGGAAATCCACCAGAAGGTTTTGATACAGGGACTTTATATAGTAGGGAAGTAATTAATGAGGCCCTGGCAACCCCTATGCCTCAAAGAATGAATATTGTTCCTAGTGTAGATACTTCGGGACATGGAACCCATGTAGCAGGAATTGCTGCAGGTAATGGTAGGGCAAGTAATGGATTATACAGGGGAGTAGCTCCAAACAGTGAACTTATTATAGTAAAGCTAGGGTCTTCCGTTGGAGATTCATTTCCCAGAACCTCACAGCTAATGGAGGGGATAGATTTTGCTATAAGGTTTGCCTTGGCTAGGTTACAACCAATTGCTATTAATATTAGTTTTGGCAACAACTATGGTTCTCATACTGGTAGAAGCTTGTTGGAAAGTTATATTAATGATGTAGCAAGTGTATGGAAAAACTCCATAGTAATTGGAACTGGTAATGAAGGGGCAGCAGCAAAACATGCAGATGGTGTCCTAACAATGGGGACTGTCTCTTATGTAGAATTTGCAGTGGCTCAATTTGAGTTTTCTTTGAACCTGCAGATATGGAGTAATT
>CAYOAJ010000117.1:0-6312 GCA_964401895.1 uncultured Herbinix sp. | reverse complement strand
ATGCTGCATTTAGTGAATCTATATTCCATGAAATTAATTTCAATCTTATTTCCTCCTCTTGTACAATTTTCAAATTTAAATTTACAAACATCAATATTCTGACTAACATTATACTACACTTCTTATTATATTTCATTTTAAATGCTTTACTTATTACTTTCAGTTTATATAGATTTTACACAAAGTGCCCATAATGATATAATAGATACTTGAAAACAAAAGGAGGATTAGAATTATATGAAAGTAAAAAAATCCGTCTACCTAGAGCTCTTTACTTCAATATTTAGAATAAGTGCTTTTACTTTTGGTGGAGGTTTTGTTATTGTCCCTTTAATGAAAAAAAGATTTGTTAATGATCTGGATTGGCTTAGTGAAGATGATATGCTTGATATTGCAGCAATTGCCCAATCATCACCAGGAGCTATTGCTGTTAATGCAGCTATTCTTCTAGGATATAAAGTTGCAGGGTTTGCTGGTGCCATGATTTCCATTTTTGCATCAATACTACCACCCTTTATAGTAATATCAATTATTTCATTGTTTTACACAGCCTTTAGTAACAATACAATTATAAGAGCATTACTAAAAGGTATGCAAGCAGGTATTGCCGCAGTGGTTCTTGATGTTGCTGTTGGTATGGCTGAAAATGTTTTTAAAGCAAGAACAAGTATATCAATTCTAACAATGATAGCTGCTTTTGTTGCAACATTTTTCTTTGATGTAAATGTTTTTATAATTATTTTAATGAGTGCTGGGATTGGAGTATTTTCAACCTTATACAATATTAGAAATAAGGAAGGTGAAAAATAATGTCTCTTTATATAAAGTTATTTCTAAGTTTTATTCAAATTGGTATGTTTAGTGTAGGTGGTGGATACGCCGCAATACCCTTAATACAAAGTCAAGTCGTTGAAAAAAATAGTTGGTTAACAATGACTGAATTTGCCGATATTGTAACAATAGCAGAGATGACACCTGGTCCAATCTTAATCAATTCCGCTACCTTTGTAGGAATACGTATTGCCGGACTGCCAGGAGCAATTATCGCTACACTTGGAAGCATTTTGCCTTCAGCAATTATTGTTTTAACCTTGGCATATATATTTAGAAAATATAAAGACCTACCCGCAATAAAGGGCATTTTAAAAGGACTAAGACCTGCTGTTATCGCTCTTATATTATCTGCAGGCTTATCCCTACTTTCTCTAGCCCTTTGGCCAGATGGAAATATTATTCCTAGTTTACAAGGCACAAATATAGTTGCCCTAATTTTATTTATTATAGCCTTTTTCGTCTTAAGAAAATTAAAACCTAATCCTATATTAGTTATGCTAGCAACAGGAATAGCTGGAGTTTTTTTATATATGTAGTAAGATTTATTACTACATATATTCTCCATTTCTCTATATGTAATAATAATTAAATTTATATTGAAAAGACATACTGCCTCTTATCTGCATTAGATAATGAAATCTCCTCACATTTTATCTTAAATACTTTCTCTATTAACTTACTCTCATATACAGCTTTAGGGCTATCATATATTACTATCTCCCCCTTATCCATTAAACAAACCTTGTCTGAATAAGTAAGGGCGCTATTTAAATCATGTATTACCATAACAATTGTCTTCCCCATCTTCTTTAAACCTTTAACCATTTCTAATATTTCCAATTGATGATTTATGTCTAAATAAGTCGTTGGTTCATCTAAGAAGATTAGGTCAGTATCCTGTGCTAAGATCATTGCTATATATACCTTCTGCCTTTCTCCACCTGATAGGTCCCTTATATTCTTATCTTTATAGTCTGTAATCCCTAGTCTTTCTATCGCATCTTCAACTATTCTTTTATCCTCACTTGTTGGTATCCGGGGGAAGCCTAAGTAAGGAAACCTACCATGCATAACTAAATCATAGGCTTTAATACTAGGAACATCCCTGTTTTGTGGTAAATATGAAATATGCTTGGCAACTTCTTTACTTGCCATATTAAAAATGCTTTTTCCATCTAATAATATATCACCACTATATGGCTTTAATAACCTAGATGCTGTTTTTAAAAGCGTAGTTTTCCCACATCCATTTTTACCAATAATGCTTATTATCTTGCCTTTCTCAAAGGACAGACTTATATCTTCTATTATATTAAGGCCCATATATCCGGCACTTACCTTATCTAATCTAAGCATTGTTTCGTCTCCTCCTTTGTTTCAACAATAAATATAAGAAAAATGGACTTCCTAAAAAGGACATTATAATTCCAACCGGTACTTCGTAAGGGGCAAATAAAGTTCGGGCTAATATATCGCAAAACAATGCAAATGAACTTCCTAGTAGGGCACATGTGGGTATTAATATCCTGTTATCATATCCAACTATAATTCTACATATATGAGGTACTATTAGACCAATAAAACCTAATAAGCCTGCAAAGCTTATAACACTTCCTGCTAGTAATGAAGATAATATTATAAATAAAAATCGATATATATTCACGTTAAGCCCAAGAGATCTACCAGTCTCATCTCCTAAAGATAATACATTTAAATCATAAGAAAACATAAAGACAACTATAAGGGAAATAAGAATTATTAGTCCTGGTATTTTCAATCTATCCATTGTTACACCTGATAATTCACCTATTACAAACGAAGTTCTATCTATAGCAAGATTAGGAAATAGAATTAGGACTGTATCAGTCATAGCACCTAGAAAACTAGATATTGCTGTACCAGCTAGTATTATTGTAATTCTTGATGCTCCTGTTTTCCTTGCTACAAGGTAAACTATTATAGTAGCTAGAAAAGCACCTGAAAAAGCAGCCATGGGCATTATATTAATATTAGCAGGGAAAAACACTGTAGCTAATGCTGTAAATAAGCCAGCCCCAGAGTTTACCCCTATTATAGTAGGGCTTGCTAAAGCATTGTTAAGTAGAGATTGTAAGATTAGCCCTGATATAGCCAGTCCACATCCGGCCAAAATTGCGGCTATAGTTCTTGGTATCCTTACATAACGTATAATTTGCCATACCGTCTCTGACTCTTTGCCATAAAAAATATTTTCAATTATTTCAGATACTTTGATACTAGAAGAACCCACAGCTAAACTTATAAAAATAAGAATTATCAACAAAATCAATAAAGTCCCCACAACAAAAAACCTATAAGCTATAGAATCTTTATTCAAATATTTCCGGGTAAATAATTTTCCCAAGGTATTCATAACTTTCACCCCATCTGTTATTTGGCTTATAGTGGAACAGGTCTTTAGGTAACAATATATATCTATCATTTTTCACTGCAGACAAATTACTCCAAGCAGGATTTGTTTCTATACCATTTTTCAATCCCTCTATAGCTTTTTCTTCATCACCCATAGTAGTTACAAATATAAAATCTGGATCTTCTTCTATTATCTTTTCAATACTTAAATCTTCTAACAATGATGGATACTTCTTTGCAATATTTACAGTTCCTAAATTGTCTAAGATTGTACAAGTCATATTGTCATCCTTTTTAGCCTTTGCTCCCCTGGAAAATGCGCGAACAAATAAAACAGTAGCTGGCTCTTCTGCTTGACTAGCTACCTTAGATAATATCTCTTCAATCTCTCTTTCAACCTTAAGTCCATTTTCTTCATAAAGGTCTTTTCGCTTGCTTATATCAGTACAAATATTTAGCATCCCTAAATAATCTTCAAATTCCTCCACTTTAAAAAAGGCATAAGATATATTTGCCTTCCCAAGAGTTTCTGCAATCTTCAAATGACTTTCAACATCAGGAGTAAGTAATACAAAATCAGGATTAAGCCCTAATACAAGTTCTACATTGGGCTCCTTTATGGTACCAACCACTTGCATATCATCTGATATCTCCATCCGGTTTTCTTTCTCTACATCGTCGGTAACTCCTACTAGCTCTCCACCTGATAAAATCCAAGTTTCAGCATATGAACCTACTAAGGACACTACTCTTTCCGGCTCTTCTTCTAAGACTACATCATTCCCTAGTACATCTGTAAATGTATAATAAACCTCATTTTTTATATCTTCCTTAACAGGATTTACTTCATTACTACATCCACTAGTAAAAAAAACTAATAATACCAATATAAAAAAGACATTCTTAAACTTACTTAACATACCCTTTCTTCCTTCCATTTCTATAATTAAAACAACTTATGTCTTGATTAACTAAACATATTTTATGTTACCATAAACCTTTTTTAAATAATACTAGTTATATCTAATAACCCTTATGGAAGGTGGTTATAGGAAATACCTATCATCTTGAAATTTTATCTTGTAATAGTGCTTGAATTATATTTTTCAGTATTGGGTAAATACTTATAGTTTCTTATTATCTTCATTAAACTCTTCATTATATCTGTTATTACTTTATCTTTATGAAAAACTATGCTGAAATATCGGTCCCATCCATTATCTCTATTTTCAATAAGGTGTATGGTCCCGTCCTCTACTTCTTTTTCTACTAATCCCACAGAAATAACTGACAGAAGATTATTCTCTATAACTTCTCTTTTTATAGCTTCTGGACTATTCCCTACAAATACCGTCTTTACAGGTATCTTATGTTCTTCCATATACTCTTCAAACAATTCCCTAGTTCCACTACCTTCTTCCCTCATGGCAAAGTTTTCATTCCTAAGCTCTTCTAGCTTAATTGTTTCTTTCTGGGCAAATGGATGTTTACTACTAGATATCAGTACCAAATAATCTTTTAATTCAGGCCTTATAACTAAATCCAGGCTTTTAACATTTCCCTCTACTATTCCTATATCTAATTCATTGCTAAGCAACTTTTCTTCTATTGTTTTCGTATTTCCAACAAAGCTATATATATCTGATTTAGGATGTTCTTCTTTTAATCTTGATATTATATTACTTAAAATAGAGTCCCCAACTGTAACTGTAGCTCCTATCTTAATCTCTTCTACTTCATTAATATAAGCCATCTTCTTATCTAATTCATCAAAACTATTTACTACCTTTTGGGCATTAAAATATAGCTTTTTACCCGTCTCCGTAATGTACAATCTTTTATTAAGCCGTTCAAATAATAATATTCCATAATAGTCTTCTAATTCTTTAATTGCTTGGCTTACAGTAGGCTGAGAAATATAAAGTTTCTCTGCTGCCTTACTCATATTCTGGGTTTTTGCAACTTCTAGAAATATTCTCAAATGCCTTATAGTCATATCTCACCCTCCTAACTATTGTAATGATAGGTTTTACCTATGTTTGTTATAAGATATTAGCATTTCCAATATATTATTGCAAGTGTTATATTGATATAAAGATAATATTTCAGAAGGAGATCATACATAATGGCAAATTTAAAAGTAACACCAACACAAGAGAAAGCAGTAAAATCAGAGGGCTTTTTAAGAAATAGAGGAACTGATAATTTTTCTGCTAGGATCATAACCGTTAATGGGAAAATTACAGCAGCGCAACAAAAGCTTATAGGAGATGCTGCAGAGAAATTTGGAAGGGGAGAGGTCCTGTTCACCAGTAGGTTAACAATTGAAATACCAGGTATACCCTATGAGAAAATCCGTGATTTTCAAGACTATATTGCTAAGGAAGGCTTATTTACAGGGGGTACAGGAGCTAAAGTTCGTCCTGTTGTTTCTTGTAAAGGAACTGTTTGTATCCATGGTACAATTGACAGCTTTGAAATATCCGAAGAAATTCATAAGAGATTTTTCCTTGATTATAACTCAGTAAAACTTCCACATAAATTCAAAGTTGCTGTAGGTGGATGTCCTAACAACTGTGTTAAACCAGATTTAAATGACCTTGGTATAGTTGGACAAATGGTTCCAAACTATGATAAGGATCTTTGCATGGGATGTAAAAAGTGTGCTGTAGAAGATACATGCCCTATGGGTGCTGCAAAAGTTGTTGATGGTATATTAGAAATGAGTGATGAATGTAATAATTGTGGTAAATGTATTGGTAAATGTAATTTCGATGCTATCCCAGATGGGGAAAGAGGATATAAAATATTTATAGGTGGTATGTGGGGCAAACGTCCACAAGTAGCGAAACCCCTTAGCAAAATATTTAAAAGTCCTAAAGAAGTATATGATGTTATTGAAAAAATGCTTCTTCTTTATAGAGAGCAGGGACAAACCCGTGAACGTGTAGCACAAACAGTCAATAGAATTGGATTTGAAAATGTTGAAGCTCAGCTTTTATCTGATGAAATAATGGAGAGAAAAGATAAGATTCTTAATGCAGACCTTCATTAATATTTGTTTATAAAAAAGGTGAAGACTAATAG
>CAYOAJ010000116.1:0-6348 GCA_964401895.1 uncultured Herbinix sp. | reverse complement strand
TATTCCTCATTTCAAGTAAGACTATTCTATATTTTGAATTTGCTCTCGGATTTTTTCAATGTTAGTTTTAAGGTCAATAGCCTTATCACTTACTTCTATATCATTAGCCTTTGATAAAATAGTATTAGCTTCTCTATTCATTTCCTGTGCAATAAAATCAAGCTTTCTACCAACACTATCTGTCTTATCATCCAAGGTGTTTTTCATTCCATCTATATGACTTCTAAGTCTTACAGTTTCTTCGTCAGTGCAGATTTTATCAGCATATATGGTTACTTCAGTTACTAAGATATGCTCATCAACATTTGTATCACCTATTAGTTCTGCTACCTTGGTCATTAGCTTTTCTCTATACTCAGTAACAATATCAGGTGATCTTTCTTCAATAAATGATATGCAAGTTTCCATATCTTCAAGTTTGCTCATCATATCTAGCTTAAGGTTTTCACCTTCTGCAATCCTATTTTCAACAAAAGACTTGGCAGCATCTCTTACTGCAGTCTCAACTAGCTCCCATAATTCATCTTCATCTATGGTTTGCTCTTCTAGAGTTAAAACTTCTGGATATCTTGATAATCCAGACACCCTTATATCATTTTCAATTTTAAGGTCATCTGCCATGGTGGTAAGTTTGTCATAATATTCTCTAGCTAAAGCTGCATTGTATTTTACACATACATTTTTATCTGTATAATCCTCGTATGTAATGAATATATCAACTTTGCCCCTATCGATATATTCTTTTAATAAAGTTCTTATCTTAGTTTCAAAAAAACTAAACTTCCTTGGTAATCTAATGTTGAAATCACAATATCTGTGATTAACCGATTTAATCTCCACGGTAATCTTGCGTTCTTCTTGTGAAATCTCACATCTACCATAACCAGTCATGCTTTTAATCATTTACAACACTCTCTTTCTGTCAATATAATGACACTTTTAAAGAGATAATATCAAAAGATAATAAAACATTGATATATCTTATTAATTATAATGGAAAATATAAGGCAAGTCAAGGTGCATAAACTTGAGTTTTTCTACCATTTTTCTTTGATATGTTATTATAGCGGTCTTAATAAATCTTAATAAAAAAATCCTTGTAAACACTTGTTATTAATTAAGTATCTACAAGGAACTTGAATTTTAAAATACAGATAGATACCTCTCTCCTGTGTCTGGAAGTAAAACTACTATATTCTTTCCTTCATTTTCTGGTCTTTTTGCTACTTGCGTGGCTGCCCATAAAGCTGCTCCAGAAGATATTCCAACCAGTATACCTTCTTTTCTTGCAATTTCTCTAGTTGACTCATATGCATCATCATTAGTTACTTTAAAAATCTCGTCATATATCTTGGTATTAAGAGTATTAGGTACAAAACCTGCTCCAATACCCTGAATCTTATGAGAACCAGACCTTCCCTCGGATAATATAGGGGAATCTGTTGGTTCAACAGCTATTATTTTAATATCTGGATTTTTGGACTTTAGATATTTACCTACACCGGATATAGTACCACCTGTACCTATACCGGAAACAAATACATCTACCTTACCATCTGTATCATTCCAGACTTCTACACCAGTAGTCTCTTCGTGAACTTTTGGATTATCCATATTCTCAAATTGTGAAGGAATAAAGCTGTTTGGATTTTCTTTGCTTAAGTCTTCTGCCTTCTTTATGGCACCCTTCATTCCATCAGCTCCTGGAGTAAGGACTAATTCAGCTCCATATGCCCTAATTAATTTTCTTCTCTCCTCACTCATAGTATCAGGCATAACAATAATTATCTTTAATCCATAACTTGCACATACACTTGCCAAACCAATTCCTGTATTGCCACTTGTAGGCTCAATGATTAAAGTATCTTTATTAACCTTACCTGCCTTAAGAGCTTCATCAATCATCTTTTTTGCAATTCTATCCTTTACGCTCCCTGCTGGATTAAAGTACTCTAATTTAGCAATAATTTTACCTTTTAATTGATTATCCTTATTATAGTTAGAAAGCTCCAAAAGGGGAGTATTTCCTATTAAATCTGTTACATTCACTTTGATGTTAGACATATATACCTTCCTTTCGACTTTTAATCCATACTATTTCACTAGGTGTTAAGTCCTTTAATAATAACCCCACATAAACTCTTTGTCAAGTGAGGTTGTTATATTAAATTTTAAATTTTTTCTCTAACAAACTTAACAAGTTCATACCAAAATACCGCTAACATAGACAAGATAGTCATAGTAATAAATTCTTTAAGTGAAAGTGCTGTTAATTTTAGCAATCCTGCTAAAGGTGTATATAACATCAACATGAGATGTATTACTGTTATTCCATTTACTATCCAGACAGCTTTCTCTTTCTTTAGCTTTTTTATTGTATGAAAAATGCTTTCATTATCAGAAGCATTTTCAAAAACCAAGAAGACATTAGCAAATATAAGAATACCATACCCCATACTCCTAGCCACTTCTATTGTTACATTGGAATTAAGCAAAGTATAATAGGTCATAAAACTTACAAAAAATATTGCTAGCCCCTGAATAAGGCTTTTAATTATTGCTTTAGTAGACAACAAGGGAGCTTCTGGGTCTCTTGGTGGTTTTTCTAAGACATCATCATCAGCAGGTAGTCTTTCTAGTGCAAATGAACAGGTTGGATCCATAACCAGTTCTAATAAGACTATATGAAGGGGTAATAAGAGCAAGGCATGAGGAGGAATACCCATTAAAGGGGCTACTAGTGATATTAGGGCTATTGGTAAATGTATAGCCAGAACATACCCTATGGCTTTACTTATATTTTGATATATTCTCCTACCATCCTTAACAGAGTCAAGAATTGTTGAAAAATTATCATCTAATAAAACCAAATCTGCTGCTTCACTGGATACTTCAGACCCTGATTCACCCATTGCAACTCCTATATCTGCAACCTTTAAGGCTGGAGAATCATTTACCCCATCTCCTATCATAGCTGTAACTTCTCCATTAGCTTTTAAGGCCTTTATTATTCTCATTTTATCAATAGGCATAACCCTGGCAAATATATTGCAATCCTTAACCTTTATGGCTAATTCCTCATCAGTCATATTAGCCAATTCATCACCTGTGATAAAACTCTTATGATTTTTTATTCCAACTTTATCAGCTATGGCTGAAGCTGTAAGTGGATGGTCTCCTGTTATCATTATTATTCTAATTCCAGCCTTATAGCATCTTTTTATATCCTTTTTAATATTATCCTTTGGAGGATCAGCTAGACCTATTATTCCTTTCAAAGTTAATTTACAATCTAAAAGATTTTCTGGAAGCTTTTCACCATCTTGTACTTCCTGCTCTCCTACAAGAATAACTCTTAATCCTTCCCTAGACATTTTTTCAACCTTTTCCTTAACCTTATCATTTAACTCATCAGGCAGATTACATAAGGGAAGTATAGTTTCAGCAGACCCTTTGCTGCAAGAAGATAGTGCTGAGGGAATTCCCACACTTGCCCCATTGCCTTAAGTTCATTAGTAAATACATATTCTTTGATAATCTTAGCTTCAATAGCTGTACAGAGACAGGCCTTTAGACATTTGTTTTCATCTTTATGTTTACATCTACTAGAAATATGGTCTAATATAGCATTGTCCATAGGATCATAGGTGTTTTCTTTACAAGCTAACTTTACTCCCCTGCACAAATCATTTTCACTGCAATTAATTGGTGAAAACTTTTGAACTTCCATCTTATTCTTTGTAATAGTTCCGGTTTTATCCGTACAAAGAACCGAGACAGCTCCAAGGGTTTCTACTGAAGAAAGATTTCTTACCAAGGCCTTCTTTTCTCCTATCCTTAAAGCTCCCATGGATAAAAAGACTGATTGAATTACCGGAAACTCACCTGGCACCATGGACAGGGCTAAGGCAACACCTGCCAAAGCACTTTGAATAATTCTCTCTGCCATTGAATATGCATGGAGATTAAAAAAAGTAACCGTACTAACCAGTAGAAGGAGTATAAGGGCAAGAATGGTACATTGCTTTGCTAGTTTATTCATTTGTCTTTGTAAAGGGGAATGCTTGTCTTTAATCTTCATAAGTTGACTGGCTATTTTCCCATATTGGCTTTCTCCCCCGGTTTTATCAACAACAAGTGCTCCATTTCCTAATAATACAAAGGTTCCTGCAAAGCAATAATCTTCCTTCCAAACCCCTTCAGATTCCCCTGTTAATATACTTTCATCAATACAAAGTCCATTAGAATAAAGGATTTTCCCATCAGCAGGAATCTTATTACCCTGGCTAATTAATAACAAGTCCCCAGGAACAAGGTCCCTACTATCTATGGACATCTTTATACCTTCTCTAATCACATTGACTTTAGCTTCAGAATCATTCCTTAATTTTCTTAGTACATTTCCCGCCCTCATATCCTGAATAAGATCAAGAGCTATTACAAAGATAACAAAGGCTATCATACTCATTCCTTCTATCTGTTCTCCTAAAGCAAAATATATTATTGAGGATATTATTAACAATATATAAATTGGTTCATCTTTAATATGTTTAAATATCTTAAGCAACTTATTTTCTTTTTTATATCTAATAATATTAGGTCCATATTTTTTTTGTTTCTTCTTAACCTCTTCCATAGTCAGCCCATTTAAATTCATTAAAAATCAACTCCTATATACTTTTTATTAAAATGGGTATATCTGGACATAGAAAATGCCTGTGGAACAAATAGACTAAGCTACTGTCCCACAGGCATTAAACTACCTGCTGCTGATAAACAGCCCGACTGCACGGTATTATACCGCCGTCTGATCAGAATAAAAATTTTATTAAAGTCTTAACCATATATAATAAATCAAAAGCATCCTACACTATATAATACGCAGAGGTAAAGATATTGTTACAAACATCTCATATCTCTAGATATATAAAAGACTTTAATGTATAATAGGGGTGCGAATTGTCAAAAGCCAATCGAGACAAACCCCAAGCCACAGGCAGTATATCGAAGCTTTTACGGCTTTTGCACTGATGCGTGTACCAACAAAGGTAGGAATCTTCGTGCATGGCTTTTTGCAAGACTACACAGTCTTAGAATAGGTATCATATAAAATAGATTTTTTGCAACCAGAGAAGATATAAAAGCAGGTAGTGGTTAAAGCATTTTTTTGCAACTATTTGATGCCATCGGTCCTTAGATTGCGTATTATGCAATCTTAGTACCACTATGTGCATCAACTAAGTGAGAACGGGTTGCAAAAAAATGTTTTAACCACTACCGTCATCTAAGCGGGAGCGTGTTGCAAAAAACTATTTTATATGATATCGATTATTCAACCAACTTCATCTTGCAAAAAGCCTTGCACGAAGATTCTGGGATTCAGAAATTAATTTCAGAAAGGACAAATTATGTATTATAATATTTTATTTTTAGACGTTGATGGAACCCTTAAACAAGAACCCCATCCCATATCAGAAGCTAACAAGGCTGCTATCTTAAAAGCCTGTAAGCTTGGTAAGAAGATTACAATTGCATCTGGTAGAAACAAGGATATGATAATGCCCTTGGTAAAAGAACTTAGATTGGATGAATTCGATGAAACCTATACAATTTCTTTAAACGGAACTCTTATAATAGAAAACTCTACTGGAAAGACCATGCAAACCGGTAAACTTCCCTTAGATCTTACAAAGAGACTATTTAATAAAGCTAATGAACATAATATATCTGGCCATCTTTATACTGAAAATTATGTGTATTTTAATGAGCATAATAAACTCTTTAAATGGTACCAAGAACAAGGATGTGAATGTAAACTTGTAGACTTGAATAAGGAAGGATTAGGCCTAGAGGAAACACCTCTTAAGTTTTTTATGGCTACCATAGATACAGATAATAAGATTCTAGAGCAAGTCGAAGAAGAACTAAGGCCTTATACTAAAGGTATAGCTAATGGAGAATATTCCACTCCTTATTCTATTGAATATACTAGTGTTGAAGCTAGTAAAGGCTTAGCTTTAAAGAAAATATGCGAAATATTTAACTTTCCTATAGAAACATCTATAGCAGTTGGAGATGCTGAAAATGACTTGTCTATGATAGATGCTGCTGGTTTAGGAATTGCCATGAAAAATGCACTGCCTTCGGTAAAAGAAATAGCTGATACCATAACAGTGCGTACTTGTTTGGAAGATGGAGTAACTGAAATTATAGAAGAACATTTACTATCATAAAGACCGCTAGTTTACATTAATAAAGGCATTTACTCTTTTAACGATTAAATGAGCCAAATAACCGGTTAGACTGCCTGTAACAATACCTGCTATGGTTAAAAGGGGTAAAATATAA